>CACWQE010000052.1 GCA_902762905.1 uncultured Lachnospiraceae bacterium
TCGCAGCGGATACTAAGAATGTGCCATTCGTGTTTATACAATGCCTTTCGAAAAGTCTGCACCTTGCTCGGCTAACGTTCCTAATGCTGTCGCAAGGTGTAGGACATTTTCTCAAGGCATATATAGTGTCATGCGGCACATTCGAGTACCGGCGGTTCTGAAGTACCTGCTTATGATAAATGTTATATCCTTGCAACCGATATTTACGTTATTGTGTTTCGCGCTGTTTCTATCAAAATCTACTACGCTGTGCTTATCGCCACCCCGAAGCCGTTCTTTCGTTGGCGCAGGTGATCTACTGTAATCACAGGTTAGAGGGAACAAAAATTTTTAGAACTGACAATTTTAAGGATGTATATAGTATATGCATGGCTTACTGTATACATAAAAGCTGGATGTTGATTAAGAATACGAGCACTAAGTATAAGTGTGTATCCTTAAGCTACATCCAGTTTTCTTTGTCTTTGCTTAAGTGTGTATCCTTAAGCTACATCCAGTTTTCTTTGTCTTTGCTTATATCAGGTAATATATATATTTCGCAGCCCAATTATCAATTTTATCTACAATCAAGGTTCCGGAGCCTATTAACATCAGACGGCTTCGGGGTGGCGATAAGCACAGCCGTAATGAAATTGCACGATAAACAGCGCATGTACATAAAAAGTAAATCCCGGCAAGGCGGTTTGTCATGTTTGTAAGCAGGTACGTGGAGCACGCCAGCACTTTGCGACGTAATAATAAGCAGAACGAACAAAACGGATATGGATTTAGAATGCATACATATCACTTGTGTATACACTTTATAAATCCATATCCGCTTTTATGTGAGTTCGCTTGTTATAAGGAGCATTAGTGTCTGTTGCGTGCGAGCCCGTAACGCAAGTGTGCCTGCTGCAATATGACACCGCTCAAAGCCGGGTTCACAACACTCTACATGCGCGTCCGTCTTCACTTACGCTGTGCAAGGGTAAAAGGCTTGTGCCTGAATGCGGACGTAGCAGGAATCGTGGTCTCTCCATTATTATCGGTTGCGGTAAAGGTTGCAACAACCGAGTGATCTGCATCAACAGCATCAAATGTGTACGTTGCAATGGCACCTTGTGCCACACCATCGATCGTTATATTCGTTAATACATAACCTTCATTTGCGGTAAAGGTAAGTGTTGCGCTATCCCCGGCATTGACCTGAGTTGGACCAGAGATGCTTCCACCGCCCTCTACGATTGTAAAAATAGTATAGGCACTATCGCTGGAAATTGATTCGGAGGAGTCATTTTCTGTATCTTCTTCAGAATCTTCTTTTGTATGGATTGGACATGTCTGCTCCATGAAGCCATCCGGTGGAATAAAGTCGGCATCCGTTAAGGTAATGTCCCCATTTTCATCAGCTGTATAGTGATAGGTTGTTGTATCAGGACATTCATCGGTTGCTTTGTAATGACTTTCGTTACATAAAGTGACGGTCTGATGAAGATCACAAGTCTTTGTTGGAACAGAGTCCTTTGAAAAGTATTCCGTAATAACAGATTTGCATTGTCCTTCTGCCGGAAGCATCCCGGATGATGCACATACTTTTGCGGTTACAATATCACTTGGCTTTTCAAACGTTGCAGAGGTATCTTCTCCCTCTGCTTCCACAATCTGATCCATGATCTTGCGCCAGATTACCTTATGTGTATTACTGTTTGAAAAGTCAGTATTCGAATCATAGCCCATCCAAATGCTTGCGGTATAATATGGAGTTGAACCACAGAACCAGTAATCGTAATTGCTGGAAGTTGTTCCTGTCTTACCGGCAACGACCATACCGCTGGATAAACGGGCTGCAGTACCGGTACCGGAAGTAACAACATCCTGCATGGCATTATTGATCAGCCATGCAGTAGTTTCTTTCATAACCTGTTTGGTTTCCGGTGTATTATCGATCAATACGTTACCATCATGATCCAATACTTTAGTATAGAAAGTTGGTTCGATATAAGTACCTTTATTTGCAATAGAAGCGTAGGCTCCAGTTAATTCTAAGTTGGTGACACCTTCTGTCAGACCACCGAGACACATGGATTCATTAATATCATTTTCTGCAATTCCGTTGACTGAGGCTTCTCCATTTTTGAGGGTTGTAATTCCCATGTTACAAAGGTAATCATATCCAACCTGTGGGGTAACCTCTTGAAAACATTTAACGGTAATGATATTCATGGAATCTTTGATCGCTGTTCGAATTGTCTGTTGTCCACGATAGCCGGAATACCAGTTCTTGATTGGAGTTCCGTTACTGTAATCAGTTGGCTCGTCCATAAAACTGGTTGCTAATGTCATGCCTGCCGTGTCTAATGCAGGAACATAGGTAGAAAGTACCTTAAAGGTAGAACCAGGCTGACGCTTGGAATCAGTTGCACGGTTCAAAGTAAGGTTACCATCTTTCGGACCACGACCACCGCAGATTGCTTTGACGTATCCGGTTGACTGATCCATGATAACAAAAGAACTTTGTGGCTGAATGGTTGTTGAGAAAGATTCTGCCAGTTCTGTATAACCAGTTTTTTCAAGAGTAGCAGCCTTATATTCATCTGCTGCAGCACGGGCAGTATCTTCACTCGAATAGATCAAATTATATTTTGGATTCTCTGTCTTTTCTTTATAATAATTAAGCAGATCATTGCTGGAGTAATTGTAGAGATCCCCATTTTTAGGATCTGTTAGTGTCAAGGCATAATTGAGAGCCACACTGGTTCCGGCAGGATAATTATCCGGATCATTGATCTCCTGATCACATATTTTCTGAATGGTCTCATCCTGATTGATATAAATGCTTAAGCCGCCGGAATAGATAGCGTTATACGCCTGGGTTTCGGTATATCCAAGTTCATCTACCAATTGTTTGGTGAGTGTATTGATCACCGTATCAATATAGTAGGAATTATAGTTCTTATTTGCATTATTATCTTTGTTATCCAAAGAGATCCGGGCATATACATCATCGGACATGGCGTCGTCATATTCAGATTGGGTAATCATCCCTTGTTCTAACATTTTGAGAAGAACGGTATTCTTACGGGTCTGGTTATTCTCTGGATATACGGCCGGATCATATAAAGTTGGACTTTGAGTGATCGCTGCGATGACAGCACATTCGGATAAGGTAAGATCGTTAAGATTTTCTTTGCCGAAATAAGTCTCGGATGCGGTCTGGATGCCGTTAGCCCCCTGCCCTAAGTAAATAGCATTTAAGTAAAGTTCTAAAATGTCTTTTTTATCAATCTGTTTCTCTAATTCGATAGCCAGATATTGCTCTTGAATCTTACGTTTCAGGGAATCCAAAAAAGTGCTTTCATTTAGTCCGACATTGAATATCTGGTTCTTGATCAACTGCTGTGTGATAGTGGAAGCACCTTCGGAAAAGTTACGGTTCTTAATTCCAACAAAAAATGCACGCAGGATACCTTTGGCGTCTACACCATTATGTTCCCAGAAACGTTCGTCTTCAATTGCAACAAAGGCATTGATCATATTCTCCGGGATATCTTTGTATTCTACATAGACACGATTGGAATTAGCAGTAGAAAGCGTTGTGATCTCTTTGTTATCCTGATTATAGATGGTTGTCTGGAAGCCTTCTAATTTCACACTTTCTTTGATGTCGGCAATATCCGGCGCATTGTCAATGATGGATTTCACCATGCCAAGTCCGGCACCAATACCTGCAATTATGATGAACAGGAATAGGAAAATGAAGCTTTTATATAATAAGTAAGTTATTTTATTTTTATTTTTAGTATGTTTGGATACTAATTTTTTCTGCTTTTTCTGCGTTGTTTTTTTTGAATAATCCATATCTGCCTCCGAAACCAGTATAAATAGGGTGCGCGAACGCCACTTCGAAACCTGCGGTTTCTCAGTGTTCGTTACACTCATATAACTTTTTTGTCAATCATTGACCTGCGAGCAGTTCATGCTTGACTTCAAAAGTTGCATTCGCGCTTATGCGTTCATTATATCAAACATGGACATAAAATGCTATCTTTATTCATAGAAGGGCATTAAAAGCGGTGATTGTGGATGAAATTTCTTATGTATAGTTGACAAAATAAAGGAAAAGCATATAATTAATAATTGCCCTAGGAAACTATTTTCAAATGTCAATCAACAGATTCGTATTTTTGGTGGAATTTATAAAGGGAATCTGCTATCATAACAAGTGGTTAAGATTAAGGAAATACGAGGGAAATTCATGTTAAAAGAGTATAGAACGATATTAGAACCTGGAACGGATGAGATTGTAGAGAAGAAATCAAGATTTATCGGTTATATCCGGCATACAGAGACAGAAGAAGAAGCAAATGCTTTTATTAACGAAATTCGGAAGAAACATTTTGATGCAAGACATAATTGTTTTGCGTATTCAGTAGATGGGCAACAGCAGACGATACGTTTTTCGGATGATGGAGAACCGGGTGGAACTGCGGGAAAACCAATTTTGGAAGTGATAACCGGAAAGGAATTGTGCGATGTATGTATTGTTGTGACGAGATATTTTGGTGGTACACTGCTAGGAACTGGGGGATTGGTTCGGGCTTATACCGATGCGGCAAAAGCATGTATAGGTGCTACAGATATGGTGACAAAATGTCTGGTTGTACCGATGCGGTTAACAACGAATTATACGGATTTTGGAAAGATTCAATATCTATTAGGTAATCATAATATTCCGGTTTTGGATAGCGAATACGGAGAAAATGTTGTAGTGAGAATCGAGGTTTTGGTAGACGATGTTCCAATGATCGTCAAACAATTGACAGAAGTAACAGCAGCCAGAGTACAGATTGAACAGGAAGATGCGGTATATTCCGTGCGTTAGGAGGTATGGATGCGAGATATTCATAAGAGATATTTTTTATGGGTGTTTGTGGGATGTGCATTTTTGTTGTATGGGTGTAGTCGTACAGGAGAATTTGATTCTGAGAAAAGCACAGAGGATATTCGGATTACACTGGATACAACAGAGGATGATCAAAAAGAGGAGACGACGGATTTTTCCAGAGGGGATCTGTTTACTATGTTTGAAGAAGTGAACAATGAGACGGTAATGGATTTCCAATATGGGGATTATAACAAAGATGGAACGCATGAAGCATTTGTCTTGACAGATGCGGAAGGGTATAAATTGTGGTATATGCATCCCGGTGGGTGTGAATTGGTAAGAGAGGATTTCGGAAAGATAGAAAATATAACGACAGATACGTTGGAATTTTCTACTAAGAAATATTTGTTATTGCAATGGGAGAAGGATGGATATCCGAATACGTTAGTGTATACATTAGATAATAAAAATAGTGTATTGGAACCAATTATTTCAGGAAAAGGTTTTTTGAGCGAGGACACCAGTAATCATATGATATTACGGGTATATGGGAAAGATTCACAACAATCGGATTATTGTGATTATTACTTATATTATACGCCGGACGAAGGATTTAAGGAATATGGCGGAATTCCGATTGCGGAAGAACAATTTTTAGAATTTCAGAATGCCCCGGATATTTTGGAGGAGATTCGGAGTAATTATGGTGAATATGAGTTGGAGATTTCTTATCTATATCGTTCGAATCAATATATGAATATTAACTGGAGTTTTTACGAGAATGGTAAGATTCAGTATCGACATGCAACGTTACAATATGATAATGAAAAAGTGAAGGTTGTGGGAGAGTTAGAACAGCAAGGTAAAGCGGAGATTGCACATATGTTGGAGATTGCAACATTTCCGACAGCATTTAAGCATCCAGATAGCAGAGTGAATGAATAAACGGAGGACAAGATGATAGCAAAATTTAGTGTAAAAAAGGCGTATACAGTAATTGTGGGAATTATTCTCGTGATTATTCTAGGTGTGGTAGCATATACCAAAATGACGGTCGATCTGTTACCAGATATGGAACTTCCCTATGCGGTAGTGATTACTACATATCCGGGAGCAAGTCCGGAAGCAGTTGAGACAAGTGTAACGAAACCAATTGAGCAGGCTGTTGCGACAATTGATAACATTAAGAACATTCAGTCTATCTCCTCAGAGAATTATTCTATGGTTGTTTTGGAATTTAATTCGGATACGAATATGGATACAGCAACCATTGATATGCGTGAGAAATTAGATCAGGTAAGTGGATATTTTGATGATTCTGTAAGCAGTCCGATGATTATGAAACTGAATCCGAATATGATGCCGGTAATGGTTGCAGCAGTGGATTTAGAAGGGGCAGACACAGTTGAATTAAGTGATTATGTGGAGAATAACATTGCACCATCCATCGAAGGAATTGAAGGTGTGGCATCGGTTACAACGATGGGAACGGTAGAGGAATCGGTTCAGGTTATGATCCGTAAAGACAAAGTGAAGAAGGCAAATGAGAAGATCCAGAAAGCATTGGATAAGAAGTTTGCGGATGCGAGCAAGGCGATTGCAGATGGAAAGAGTAAGATTAGCAGTGGCAAGAGCCAATTGGAGACTGGTCAGAAAACAGCGAGTAAACAGTTTGCAAAAGCACAGATTAAGATAGATGATGCGAAATACGAGTTATTGTCTTCTGAAAAAGAGGTAAAGGAAGCAAAACAGCAGTTAGAAGAGCAGGAAAAGACATTACAGGAGCAAAAAACGCAATTGGAACAGGCAGTACAGTCGTTGGAGGAGTTACTTGCCGGCTATGAGCAGATGAAGACAAATAAAGATCAATTATCTGCATTACTGGCAGTGAATCCAGATGACGCAGCATCGAAGGCACAGTTAGAGGCAATCAATGGTGCCATGACAACGATGGAGACACAATTAGCCAGCCAGACGGATCAAAATGGTGCAGCACTTACATTTACAAGTCTGCCAGCATATATAAGTTATTTGGAGAATACCCAGACGCAGATTGAGTCAGGTCTTACCGAGATTGCAAAAGGAAAGACAAAGTTACAACAGGCCGAGAATAAGATTAATAAAGGGAAGAAGCAGATCAATGACGGCTATTCGAAACTGAAGACGAAAGAGAACGAGACAAATAGTGAGATGACGAAAGCTCAGGTTCAGTTAGAACAGGGCGAACAGGAGATAGAAGAACAGGAAGATAATCTGGATTCTACCAAAGAAACGGCGTACGATAATGCGGATCTGAATAACATCATCACAACATCTATGGTTGAAGGAATTCTGACGGCACAGAACTTTGATTATCCAGCAGGCTATGTAACAGAAGATGATGTGGATTATCTGGTGCGTGTCGGAGATAAGTTTGATGATGTGGAAAGTCTTTCAGATTTTGTGTTATTGGATATGGGAATGGATGATGTTGATCCGATTAAATTGTCAGATGTAGCGGATGTGGTAGCGGTAGATAATAGTGACACAATCTATACCAGAGTCAATGACAATCCGGGTGTGATCTTATCGATTGCCAAGCAGAACGAATATTCAACGAAATCAGTATCGGATCGTCTTTCTGATAAATTTGACGAGTTGCATAAACAGGATGACAAGGTGTCATTTACAATATTAATGGATCAGGGAATGTATATTGATCTGGTTGTGAACTCTGTATTGAGTAATCTGGTTATGGGTGCTGTTTTAGCAGTGATCATTTTGCTGTTTTTCTTGAAGGATATCCGTCCGACGGGAATTATAGCAGTCTCAATCCCGGTATCTGTTATCTTTGCGATTGTATTAATGTATTTCAGTGGTATTACTTTGAATGTAATCTCTCTTTCCGGATTGGCACTTGGTGTTGGTATGTTAGTAGACAATTCCATTGTTGTTATCGAAAATATATACCGGCTGCGTAAAGATGGATATTCGGTGAAAGAGGCATCGATTGAAGGTGCGAAGCAGATGACAGGTGCTATTACGGCATCTACTCTGACAACGGTATGTGTATTTCTTCCGATTGTATTTACTTCGGGAATTACCAAGCAATTGTTTACGGATATGGGGCTTACGATTGCCTATTCTTTATTGGCTAGTTTGATCGTAGCGGTGACATTTGTGCCGATGGTAGCATCTAAGACATTTGACCATGTATCCGAGAAAGAGAATAAGACGGTAAACCGGATCAGTGATTTCTACGCAAGACATTTAGGTACGATCTTAGACCATAAAGCAATCGTGTTAGTGGGTGTTGTGGTGTTGTTAGTTGGATCAGCCGCACTTGCACTCAGCAGAGGATTTTCGTTCTTCCCATCTATGGATTCGACACAGATGTCCATGACGCTTACGATGCCGGAAGGAACGAAGACATTGCAGGAGACCGCAGATCTGTCGGACAAAGTAATTGATTCCGTATTAGAGATAGACGATATTGATACGGTGGGTGCGATGCTTAGTGGAAGTTCTATGTCTATGATTGGTTTGGGTTCGGATGATTCGATCGATACGGTTAGCTACTATATTGAATGTAAACAGGATAAGAAACATACGAACGATGAGATTGCAGAAATGATCCTGGATAAGACGAAGGATTATGACTGTGAGATATCCGTATCGGCATCGACTATGGATATGAGCAGTATGATGACAGAAGGCGTTGTTGTTCAGATCAAAGGAAAAGATTTTGATGAATTACAACAGCTGGCACAGACAGTTGGAGATAAATTAGAGACGGTGGAAGGGCTTACAGAGATTGATAACGGTCTTACAGATGCTACACCGGAATACCGGCTGGTTGTGAATAAAGATAAGGCAGCAGAGTATGGACTTACGGTTGCACAGGTCTATCAGGCTGTGCAGGGAGAATTGAAAGAGAGTAGTTCCGCGACTACGCTTACGACAACTTCCAAAGATTACCCGGTTTATGTAAAAGATGAAGAACAGGAATCTTATACATTAGATGATGTCAAGAACATTGAAATAGAGGGAACGAAGGGGGAAGAAAAGAAACAAGTCAAAGTGAAACAGATTGCTGATGTACAGGATGCGAATTCGTTAGCTTCCATTAATCGGCTGAATCAGACCCGGTATATTTCGGTATCGGCGAAAGTAAAGGATGGCTACACAACTACGGCAGTATCCAATGATGTAAAGAAGGCATTGAAAAAGGTTACACTTCCAGAAGGATACAGCATTGTATATGACGGAGAAAATGAGACCGTTATGGAGGCGATGAACCAGGTGATCTTAATGCTTGTATTAGCACTTGCTTTTATGTATCTCATTATGGTTGCACAGTTCCAGTCACTAAAGGGACCATTTATTATTATGTTTACGATTCCATTGGCATTTACTGGTGGATTTGCTGCGTTGTTCTTGGCTGGCAAGGATGTTAGTATCATTGCAATGATCGGTATGGTTATGTTATGTGGTGTCATTGTTAATAACGGTATTGTATTTGTCGATAGTGTGAACCAGTTACGGGAGACGGGGTTAGAAATCCGGGAGGCAATCGTCCAGACTGGAAGAAAAAGATTGCGTCCGATTGTAATGACTGCACTTACTACGATCCTTGGTTTGTCAACGATGGCAATGGGAATTGGCATGGGTGCTGATATGGCACAGCCTATGGCATTGGTTGTAATAGGTGGATTGATTTATGGTACGGTATTGACATTGGCAGTTGTGCCTTGCATTTATGAGATATTTTACAGCGAGAAGCATTCTAAGAAACACAAAGGTGCACTACAGATGGAAGAGGAAATGTAGATTAAGAAAGAAATACTAGCACATTAAGTTATTTTGTGTTAGAATGTTCGTGCTTATAATCAGAATATAATGACAGGAAAGCATAAAAGGGAGAGTTCAGATAACAGGAGCAAAGGAAAAAGAGGTGTCACAATGAGAATTGGATTGGATGTAGGTTCCACTACATTAAAATGTGTGGTATTAGATGATAATGACCAGATCGTGTATAAGGATTATCAGAGACATTTTTCTCAGATTACGAGTAAGACGGTAGGAATGCTTGAGGATATTAAGAAGCAGTTTCCGGCTGAGGAGCGTATGACTCTGACAATTTCCGGTTCGGCAGGAATGGGTATTGCAGATGCATTAGGAATTCCGTTTGAACAGGAAGTGTATGCAACGAGAGTTGCAGTCAATAAGATAATTCCAGGTACAGATGTAGTAATTGAGTTAGGTGGAGAAGATGCAAAGATCTTGTTCTTAACAGATGGATTAGAGGTGCGGATGAATGGTTCCTGTGCAGGAGGTACGGGAGCATTTATCGATCAGATGGCAACCCTTCTGAATATGGAAGCAGGTCAGATGAATGAGGCGGCAAAGAATTATGAGAAGATCTATACGATTGCAAGTCGTTGTGGAGTATTTGCCAAGTCGGATGTACAGCCATTATTGAATCAGGGTGCACAGAAGAATGATATATCTGCCAGCATTTTCTATGCGGTTGTGAACCAGACGATTGCAGGTCTTGCTCAGGGTCGTGAGATTACCGGTAAGGTTGTATATCTAGGTGGACCACTTACTTTCTTATCTGAACTTAGGAAAGCATTTGATACAACCTTGAAATTAGAGGGAATTGCACCGGAAAACTCGTTGTATTTTGTGGCAATGGGTGCTGCTCTTAAGAAGGATAACAAGGAATTTGCAATTGATGAATTGATCGAGAAGATCAATGGATATACAGCAACGGGTGGTTATGCAAGTTGTAACCCATTGTTTGAATCTCAACAGGAATACGATGAGTTTATTACAAGACATAAGAAGAATTCCGATCATATCAAGAATGTAGATACGATTACCGGACATGCATATCTTGGAATTGATGCAGGTTCTACCACAGTAAAGGCAGTCGTAACAGATGAAAATGCGAATATTCTTTGTTCAGAATATCTTCCAAATGGTGGTAATCCGGTTCCTATTATCAAGGAATTTTTAGAAAAGTTATATGAGAAATATCCAGATATTCATATCGAAGCATCTGCGGTAACCGGTTATGGGGAAGAGATGATCATGAATGCATTTGGTGTGGATTTTGGTATCGTTGAGACGATTGCACATTTTACTGCGGCAAAGAAGTTCCAGCCGGATGTAGATTTTATCATCGATATTGGTGGTCAGGACATCAAATGTTTCCAGATCCGTAATAATGCGATTGATAACATTTTCTTAAATGAGGCATGTTCATCTGGATGTGGTTCCTTCTTACAGACTTTTGCCGGTGCGTTGGGATATAAGATTGATGAATTTGCAAGACTTGGTCTGTTTGCAGACAAGCCGGTAGATCTTGGATCAAGATGTACCGTATTTATGAATTCTTCTGTTAAGCAGGCACAGAAGGATGGAGCAACCATTGAGAACATTTCAGCTGGTCTGTCAATCTCTGTTGTCAAGAATGCGTTATATAAGGTAATTCGTGCGGCTTCTGCAAAGCAGCTTGGCGAGCATATTGTAGTACAGGGCGGAACATTCCTTAATAATGCCGTACTTCGTGCATTTGAGCAGGAGATCGGACACGATGTAGTCCGTCCGGAGATGGCGGGAATCATGGGTGCCTATGGTGCTGCATTGTATGCACAGGAAAATAGCACGGGTAAGAGTACAATCTTAGATGCAGAAGGGCTCTCAAACTTTAAACATGAGATCACGATGACAACTTGCAATGGATGTAACAATCATTGTAAGCTGACAATTAATACATTTGATAATGGAAGAAGATTTATCAGTGGTAACCGGTGTGATAAGCCAACTGCAAAGAAGGCAGCGGGACCACAGTATGATCTGTATGCATATAAGCTGCAGTTGCTGGATGAATACAGACATTCCGATATTCCGGCAGAGAATGCAAGAGGAACGATTGGTATCCCGATGGGACTCAATATGTATGAGTTATTGCCATTCTGGTATACCTTATTTACTAAACTTGGATTTAATGTAGTGACTTCTCCGAATTCATCCAGAAGTCTTTACTTGAGCGGACAGCATACGATTCCATCAGATACGGTCTGCTTCCCGGCTAAGTTGATGCATGGTCACATTGAAGCGTTGCTGAAAGAGAACGTAGATGCGATATTCTATCCATGTTTAAGCTATAACTTTGATGAAGGATTAGGCGATAATCATTATAATTGTCCGGTAGTTGCTTATTATCCGGAGGTGCTGGAAGCAAATGTCAAGGCACTTCGTGATGTGAAGTTCATCTATGAATATTTAGGTATTCACAGACGGAAGGATTTCACAAAGAAATTCCATGCGGTATTAGAGAAGTATTTTGGTAAATTCAAGTTCTCTGATGTTGCCATGGCATGTAATTATGCATATGAGGAACATGAGAAGCACATGAGGCTGGTTCGTATGGAGGGTAGAAAGTACCTTCGAATTGCAAGCAGAGAGAATAAGCCGGTTATCGTATTAGCTGGTCGTCCATATCATTTAGATCCAGAGATCAACCATGGCATTAATAAGTTGATCTGTGATCTGGGAGCCGTTGTTGTGACAGAGGATTCCGTATCCGATATGGCACCACATGTGAATACAAAGGTGTTGAACCAGTGGATGTATCATTCAAGAATGTATGCGGCAGCCCAGTATGTTGCCGATCAGCAGGATCCAAACCTGAATCTGGTACAGTTGGTATCTTTTGGTTGTGGTGTGGATGCGATCACAACGGACGAGGTAAGAAGAATCTTAGAGGAACAGGATAAGATATATACACAAATTAAGATTGATGAGATCACGAATCTTGGTGCGGTTAAGATCCGGTTGCGAAGCTTATTCGCAGCAACAAAGCAGAAAGGAGTACGGTAACATGAGCGAGATGGTAAATGCAAATCATGATGATGATATTATTCAGGTACATGTTGCATCGGGAGAACGTGTAGAATTTACAAAAGAGATGCGTAAAGATTATACGATACTAATTCCGGATATGTTGCCGGTGCATTTCAAATTACTAAGAAACATTTTTACCTTACATGGTTACCGGGTTGGTTTGTTGAAGAATACCGGACGTAAGGTTGTAGATACCGGTCTGAAGTATGTTCATAATGATACCTGTTATCCGGCATTGCTTGTAATTGGTCAGATGATCAGTGCATTGCAGAGCGGCAAATATGATGTAAACAAGGTGGCACTGATGATTACTCAGACAGGTGGAGGATGTCGTGCATCGAATTATATTCATTTGTTGCGTAAGGCTTTGGTGAAAGCAGGTCTTGGTCATGTGCCGGTTATCTCTTTGAACCTTTCTGGATTGGAGAGTAACAGCGGTTTCCATTTGACTTTAGAGATGATCTATCAGGCGTTGATCGGCCTGACTTATGGTGACCTGTTTATGTTATTGAAGAATCAGGTACGTTCTTATGAAGTGAATAAGGGAGATGCAGATGCTCTGATTGATAAATGGGTAAAAGAGTTGTCAAATCAGTTCCGTCAGAGAAAAGGTTACACACCAAAGGGAATGGAACGCAATATGAAGGCAATTGTAGAAGACTTTACGAAGATTCCGGTTACGAATGTGAAGAAGACAAAGGTTGGTGTTGTTGGAGAAATCTATGTGAAGTATTCTTCTATGGCGAATAATGATCTGGAGAATTTCTTAGTTGAGCAGGATTGTGAAGTTATGGTTCCGGGTGTTATGGGATTCATGATGTTTAAGATTGATAACCGGATTGAGGATATCAACTTGTATGGTGGTAATCCAGCAAAGAAGAAGGTATGTCAGTTGCTGATGAAGTACTGTGAGATGTTGGAGAAGATGTTATATAATGTAGTGTCTGAGAACAGTGAATTTTTGCCACCATCTAAATATGCACATATTAAGCAGTTGATCACTGGCGTAGTCGGACTTGGCAATAAGATGGGCGAGGGATGGCTGCTGACCGCAGAGATGTTAGAATTAGCGGAGAGCGGATATGGTAATATTATCTGTGCACAGCCATTTGGATGTCTGCCAAACCATATTGTTGGTAAGGGAATGATCCGTAAAGTGAAAGAGATTTATCCAAATGCCAATATTGTGCCGATTGATTATGATCCGGGTGCAACAAAGGTAAACCAGGAGAACCGAATTAAGCTGATGCTTGCGGTTGCAAGAGAAGAAGTGGAAGATTAGAATTTTACCTTCTTTTGTGAAATTGCGAGAAGAAGTGATGATAAAAGGAAGAATGATTATACAATATGCATAAAAATTCTTCCTTTTTTTGTGCACTGGCTTGAATGATAGTTGCTAGATTCTTTTGCCAAAGAATGGTATAATGAACGTATAAGCGCGAATGCAACTTTTGAAGACAATCACGAGCTGCTTGCAGATCGATGATTGGCAAAAAAGTTATATGAGTGCAACGAACACTGAGAAACCGGAGGTTTCGAAGTGGCGTTCGTGCGCAGGAGTATGTGAATGCAACTTGCGTGTTTAATTACAGATTTTGAAGAGGGATTGCTTATGGAAAATACAATGAGACTAACGAGGAAGAATGAGACCGTATTAAAGATGGTAACAGCGCTTACCGTAGTACGGATGATATTATCTATTATGGAGAAGAAAGAGACAGTAAGTTCTGCTTTTTTGGGAATTCAGATTGTCTTATGCTTAGCATTAATTGGTGGTTGCGTGTTTATGTATATTAAGATGTCGGATAGTCCGTTGATCCGGTTTATTGTGGGTGGTGGATTTATTCTTGTGTCAGCCATATCTATATTTAATCATGGTAATATCTATAATATGCTTCCGTTTTGTGCATTTATCGTAATGACAATGTTGTATCTTGATACGACGTATAGTTTGATCTGTGCGACAGTGGTTGATGTCTTTATGCTGATCAAGGCGATTACGATGTTTGCGTCCGGTAATACGGATCAGGGTTTATCATGGGTTGTAGCAATCATATTATTCATTATTATGACATTCTGTCTGTATCGTACTGCAGAGAATGTAGTTAGAGAGCAGGAAACGGATCAGCAGGAGATCAAGTATCATTTGATGTATCAGGAAGAGATTACCCAGAACATGGTTGATGTAGTAGAGAAGGGTAACCAGCATATCGAATTATTGCAGAGTAAGTTAGACAGTTTTCATGATGCAACAGATGAGGTAGCAAAGAGTGTAGATGCAATTTCTTCTGGTGTTACAGAGACTGTTAAGAATATGGAAAGCCAGACGAATATGACAGCTCAGATCCGTAACATTATCGATCATTTGATTCAGGTAAAGGATCATACGTTGAATTCAACAAATGAGGCGGTGGATGCAACGGAACAGGGTGGCAAGTTAGTAGAACAGTTAAAAGAGAAGTCGGATGCGATTGCGGTAGCAAACCAGAAGGTAACAGAAGTGGCACAGGAATTGCAGGATAAGATCAGCTCGGCAGAGGAGATCACACAGATTATATATCAGGTTTCTTCCCAGACGAATCTGTTAGCGTTGAATGCTTCTATCGAGGCAGCAAGAGCAGGAGAGGCAGGAAGAGGATTCTCTGTAGTGGCAGATGAGATTCGTAAGTTAGCAGATAATACCAAACAGTCGATTGATAAGATCACAGATCTGTTACAGGGGGTTACGAAGTTAGCCGACGAGACGTCGGAATTGGTTATGAATTCTGTTCAGGCATCGGAAGCACAGGCAGAGGACATTAACCATGTAACAGCAGCATTTGAAAGCATTGCAGGTGTAGTAGATGTCTTACATAATAATATGACAAGCTTAGATGAATTGAGTGGTAACTTACAGGAGAGTAATACGGTTATTATTGACAGCCTTGCGAATCAGCAGGCCGCCAGCGAGGAGATTGCAGCAAATGCACAGTCTTCTGCAGAGTTAAGCGAATGTAACTTAGAGGATTTAGTCGATGTGATCGGTGAGTTGAATGAGATTGCAGAGATCATCGGAAGCTTAAGCCAGATGGAAGGAATGGAAGGTGGTCAGGAGCCAGCTCCGGCACCGGGTGGATTCGTACCACCAAGTCCGGAAAGTCTTGCAGCAGAAGCAGGCGGATTCATTCCGCCAAGTCCAGAAAGTCTTGCGGCAGAAGCAGGCGGATTCATTCCGCCAAGTCCGGAAAGCCTTGCAGCAGAGGCAGGTGGATTCATTCCGCCAAGTCCAGAAAGTCTTGCAGCAGAGGCAGGTGGATTCATACCACCAAGCCCAGAGAATATAGAAGAGGAAGAGCCAGAGGATACAGAGGAGTTTTTGGAAGAGACAACGGATTGTGATCCAGAGGAGCCTACAGAAGATTCGGAAGAGGCTGCGGATACAGAAGACGTCGAAGAAGAACCAGAAGAATCTGAAGAGTATGATGATGACTGGGGTGAGAAGATATAATAGGCACATAAGAAAAACAAACGACTGAAAAGCAGGCATTTGTATTTCAACAATTAAGAAAGATAAGCTGCTACAAGCAAGAATCGGAATGAGTGGATTCAGGGCTGTAACAGCTTTTTCTTTGATAATAAAGGAGTTATGACATGAGAATATGGGGTAAATTGATGAAGGATAATCGTTTAGTGCAGGATATGGTTGCAGAGATTACAGATTATAATTTGTCAAGAACGAAGAAAGTATATCAGGCATTAGATGAAATGTGTTATGCATTTGATTTAGCAAAGCCTATCTGGCTCAAACAGAATCAACAGGATTTTATCAAACATTCGAGAACGCGATTTACACAGGATAGCTTCGTAGAAGAGATTGATTTTGACTATCTGGACTTTCAGGTGATCGAAGAAGATTATTAGGTGGGAAGAGTGATCGAAGTGTCACAGTTTTACAACAGGTTTGTCACAATTTAGTCACAAAACACTGCTAGTATTACAACCATAGGATAACAAAAGAGGTTATCCAAGATGAATCCAATATTTGAAAGGCAGGTTTTGATCATGGAGAATGAAAACAATAACAATAATATGAATCAGAATACATCCGATTCGATGTATCATTACGGAAGAAATGAAAGCCCATTTGGTAAGGAGGATGTATCTGGTAAGGCTGATAACAACACAGCCGCTGATCAGACATATAGTAGCCAGTCGTCAACTAATCAGTCAGAAACCTATACGCAGACAGCGAATGAGACGCAGAGTAACAGCACATATCAGTCAACAGGAACGAATCCATATAGCCAGGGAAATGTATATGGTCAGGGAATCTATACAGGCAATGATTTTGGTTCTGCTCCAACACCGAAGAAGCATAAGAAAGAGAAGAAAGCAAAGAAACCTTCGAATGGTAAGTTAAAGAAAGTTGGATTGTTACTTGGTTCTGCAGCTGTATTTGGTCTGGTTGCTGGTGGCGTTATGGTAGGTGTGAATACAGCAGGTAATCATTTACTCGGTAATGATAAGAAGACAGCAAATGTTGCAACAGTAACTACAACGGATTCCGGTGTGAAGACAACGAGTGAAGATGATGTATCTACAGTAGTTGAGAATGTAATGCCATCCATGGTATCTATTACCAATACATCTGTTCAGACTGTAAGATCATGGTTCCAGTCTTATGAGCAGGAGGTTCAGGGATCTGGTTCTGGTATTATTATTGGTCAGACGGATGATACCATATTGGTAGCAACCAATAATCATGTAATTGAGGGTGCCAAAGAGATTACAGTTGCATTTTGTGATGAGACAGCAGCTGCAGCAACCGTAAAAGGTTCTGATTCTTCGGCTGACCTTGCGGTACTTGAGATTAAGACATCGGATATGGAAGCTGATACACTTTCTAAGATTAAAGTAGCAGCACTTGGATCTTCTGATGAATTGAAATTAGGAGAGACAGCGATTGCAATTGGTAATGCACTTGGATATGGTCAGTCTGTAACCGTTGGACATATTAGTGCTTTGAATCGTGAAGTAGATACAGAAGATAAGACAATGAAGATGCTTCAGACAGATGCAGCAATTAATCCAGGTAATAGTGGTGGTGCATTATTGAATTCGAAAGGCGAAGTAATCGGTATCAACACTGTTAAGTATGTAGATAGTACTGTAGAAGGTATGGGATATGCAATTCCAATCTCTACTGCAATTCCAATCATTAACGATCTGATGAATCAGGAAGTAATTGAAGAGAGCGAACAGGGATATCTTGGTATTCAGGGTAATGATATTACCGATGAATATGCAAAGAACTTTAATATGCCGACTGGCGTATATGTATCCAAGATTGTAGAAGGTTCACCAGCAGAACAATGTGGATTGAAGGCAGGCGATATTATTACCAAGTTTGCAGATCGTGATGTTACCAGTATGGAAACCTTACAGAATATTCTTACGAACAAGAAAGCTGGCGAAGAGGTTGAGATGATCGTTCAGCGTAATAATGAAAAGGGTGAATACAAAGAAGTAACCTTGAAAGTAACATTAGGGGCTAAGAAAGATATGCCGGAAGAATCTAAGAAAGATGCCACGACAGAATCTACGACACAGCAGAGCACACAGTCTTCTTCTGAGATGACACCGGATGAGTTCTTCAACGAATTCTTCAATAACTAATCCCCTTGCACAGCGTAAGTGAAACGGACGCGCATGTTGAGGGTTGCGAACCCGGCTTTAGGCGGTGTCATATTGCAGCAGGCACATTTGCATTACGGGCTCGCACGCAGCAGACACTAATGCTCCTTATAATAAGCGAACTCACA
>CACWQE010000053.1 GCA_902762905.1 uncultured Lachnospiraceae bacterium
CGAAAAATAACGTGTGGAAAAAATGTGGGCTATTAATACAAAATAGTATAGATAACCGCATTGAAATAACCTAAATCAAACTAGATTTTGCGAGTTTGAATAACGGACTAAAATGCCGAAAGCCTGTATTTATGCGGGTTTCCGGCATTTGCTTTACAAAATGGCTCTACTTTGGCTCTATTTGTGGACGGAGTAATTGGAAAGAGTTTTACAGATTTTGACTAAAGAAGGAAGGGCGTTGATAATTCTGTGGATAGAAAAAATGCGATTAGATTATATTTATCTGGAACCATAGGTCAAATTACGGTAATAGCGATTATAGTTTTCCTATTGCGTAGGATAGGGATGGTCGTGGATTACACAACGGTAGTTGGGATGATAGCAATTGGAATTGGCGGAATCTCTTCTGCAATGTGGGGGAGTATTGTTACAGTTCGATATCGGAAAATAAATTTTAAGAGGATTGTAATTGATTTTGTGAACGTAAAGCAATCTGTCTTCAGCTACTTGCTTGTTTTGATGTTTTTGAGTATAGAGTTTTGTTATCTATTAATGGGTGGAATGTTACAAGTAAAGAAATGGTATATTCCGGTGATATTATTTGTAAAAGCAATTTTGTTCGGAGGGATTGAAGAAATAGGTTGGAGATATACGTTTCAACCAATTATTGAGGAACGGCATAATTATGTGTTTTCGACATGTGTGACATTTGTCTGTTGGGGAATATGGCATTTCCTTTATTTTTTTATTGAAGGTTCAATGCAATCAATTCATGTAGGTAGCTTTTTATTTGGACTTTTGATAAACTGTTTTATTTTATCTGCATTATACAATAAAACAAGGAGCTTATGGATATGTGTAATGACACATGCATTGATTAATTCGTTATCGCAAATTTCAGTTGGCGGAAATCTCTTTGTTTCACTGGTGTGTAAGGTAATTATTATTTGTATTGCCGTTTTTATTTCAGGAGGGATATGTAAAGATAATGAAAAAAAGAACTAAAACAATGTTGCGGGCATTATTATGGATAGTAGCAATTATTGTTATTTTAATTTTGATTTGCTTTGTTTATCATAGGTATAGACTTAAGGCAGAGAAAAAATTGAGAGAGCCATTAGGACAGCTTATTGATATAAATGGAAATAATATGAGCATATATATGGAAGGGAGCGGTTCAAAAACACTTGTATTTTTATCGGGGGCTGGAACATGCTCTCCCATTCTGGATTTTAAATCCTTATATTCGTTGTTGAGTGACGATTATAGAATTGTTGTCGTTGAAAAATTTGGATATGGATATAGTGATGTTGTTGATGAAGACAGAAATATACAGACTATATTATCTGAAACGAGATTAGCTTTGAATAAAGCAGGGATTGAAGGCCCATATGTTTTATGTCCGCATTCTATGTCTGGAATTGAAGCTCTGTATTGGGAACAGAAGTATCCAGATGAAATTGAAGCAATTATAGGTTTAGATATGGCTGTGCCGGAATATTATGAGAACATGGAAATAAATATACCATTGATGAAACTTGGACAATGTGCAGCTGATTTAGGAATTACCAGAGTAATTCCTGGATTAGCTGAAAGTGATGCTATAAAATACGGAACACTTACCGAGGAGGAGAAGAATATTTATAGAGCGCTTTTTTATTACAGAACGGCGACAGAAACAATGATTGATGAAGCTAAGAGCATTAAGGAAAATGCGAAGATTGTTGCTCAAAATGGAGTACCACAGGTTGCTATGCTGCTTTTTATTTCTGACGGAACTGGTGGAACAGGTTTTGATAAAGAAACATGGAGAAGAATACCGAAAGAATATATTTCAGAAGTGGAATCTGGAAAGTATATGGAATTGGACTGCCCACATTATGTACATGATTATGAGTATGAGAGAATTAGTGAAGAGATTAAGAGCTTTTTAGGTATTTAAACTTATAGCAAGGTTTGAATATTGATTTATAGTGATAGATGTTGCAGGCAGTACAGTGTTTATGATACAATATCGCCTAAGGAAAGTACCCATGACAGGGTGGTAGCCTCCCGAGTTTATGATACCGGTTCACCGGAATACATAGGAAGGGAGGTGGCGCCGATGACAGCTTATGAGATCATTACGATTTTCATTGGGATATTGGCTTTGCTGATGTCCTTTGGTAGCTTAGTTGTAGCGTTGCTTGCCTTTCTCGATAAGAGAAACAAGCACAAATAAAAATGCCTATCCTGTCTGATCCACAGGATAGGCGGTGTCCGTAAGGACATTTCTTTAGCCTAAACTCGGAGCATCCACCTTTGGAGTGGGTGCTGTTACAATTAATTTCATGGTAAATTCGAGATAATTATATCCAAATATTCATATCAAAGGTTGTTCCAGAAATTTGTTTGCAACGATTTGCTCCTAAAACGATATCAACAGAGGTAAGGGTTAAGTGTTTCAAAGAGGTATGTGTAATTGGAACGATTATATCGGCGTCATTGTATTATTGCTTTTCTTATTATGGTGATTTGTGGGTGAATTTTATTGGCTGGCTTTCTATTTTAGTTCTACTTCTTGTAGGAAAAAGGTTTTTGAATAAGAGAACAGGTTTTACAGAATATTTTAATCATGCGTCTTATCCAATTTATATTTTGCATCAGTCTATATTGGTGGCTCTCGCATATTATGTTGTGCAGATAAGTGATGTTTTACTGATGCAGGTATTTTGTATTTGCATTGGCAGTTTTCTACTGACAGTGTTGGCTTATCATCTAATAAAATTGATTCCGATTGTCAGAAAAATGATTGGAATAAAATAGATTTCTTCTGTAGGGAGTTCTCGCACCAGGGGTGCGAGAAAATAGTTTTTTGAAAGGAGAGCACGAGCATGGAGTGTATAATACGAGAAGCCTATTTATTCCCATTGAAAATCTTTACAGCAAAAAGGAATAAAAGCAAGGGTACATCTGCCAACTGTAATTCGGTCGTGGAAGGCAAGAGTGATAGAATGTTTTGGGGTAATCGGCTGCTCGTTACAAAAAACAGTGGATGTGCTGTCTTGTTTGGTAGACAAAGTAAATTCTGCTGTGTCCGTGTGGTAGGTAATCGTTGCATGATGGTATCGTAATATGGTTGGCTCCTGAAATAAGGCAACATCCATGCTGGTATCACGACCGATGCAGTTTGTTCTGGTAAAGAGAGTGAAGCAGTCCCCTTTCATATTGCCATCAATGCAGACTAGCCAACCTGCGAGAGGACATGCACCGGCTATTTTATATTTTTCAGAAAGTTGTTTTTCTGGTATATAGGTGTCAACTGCAGATTGTCTGGCACCAGTCAGGTCCGGAACAGGAACCTGTATTTTTTCATTAGCGCAATGCGGACAGGACGCCAGTTTCTCTGCATTGTAGTAATGTCCATTTTCACATTTAACTAAATTCATGCTCATTGCTCCTTTGGTTAAAGTAGTTTATAGGTCGTGCTGAAATCTCCCAAACTCAGTACCGTTTCCGGATTTAGCAGGTAAACCTATTTCGGGATGAGGCGGGTATTGCCCTCAATAAAAGTACCATTGCTGGAGTAGTCAATAATCTCATATTTCTGTTCTTTTTTATGATAGGTGATTTCACAGTGAATCCGGCTTACCAAAGGCAGGTTAATAACCACATCAACAACATTGCCATCCCGGCCGATTAAAACCCGTTGTTCTGCTTTAATGCGAATCATGGAACCTTCATAGATACCACAGGTGCAGATGAGAGTACCGCAGGAGGGCTGATTCTTTAAGAAATCCCGTGTTTTCTTTTGATACTGTCGGCTGACCGGAATGGCGGTGTCGGTATCCCGAAGGGTAATAGATTGATTGTTATAACCAATAATCTGATTTATTGCTACTAGGTAACTTTGATGACAGCGAAGAAAATTATTTCCAGTTAAATGTTCTTTCAATGTATTCAATTTTTCATAACACTGGTAAGTTTCGGACAATGTGTGAATGGTAAGTATTCTGTTGTTGCTCTCAATGTAAAGAATAGTGTCAATGGGAATTTTGTAGTTGCTGCCCCGGGTTGACAAACAAAGGTAGTTTGTACTGACAGACAGATTGTTCATATGTTTTCCTTCTTTCATTCGGTGGTAGTGTCAAATTCATTGTCTTTGTGTGTTTTAAAACATAATAATGAGAAACTCAATATTCCTGTGGAAAAAAGGGGCAAAATTTGATAGAATGAAAAAAGCAGAAAACATAATTTAAAGGAGGAATTTGTTATGAACAGATTACAAGACAAAGTTGCTGTTGTTACCGGGTCCACCAGTGGAATTGGTGTTGGAATCGCCAGACTGTTTGCGGCAGAAGGAGCAAAGGTAGTCATCTGCGGGAGACGGGAAGAGAAGGGGCAGGCTGTTGTGGATAGCATTGCCCAGGATGGCGGAGAAGCCTGGTATCATTTTATGGATATTACGGTTACAGAGAGCATTGAGAAATTGTTTGCAGATACCGCTGAGAAGTATGGAAAGATTGACATTCTGGTAAACAATGCTGCCAATGTAGGTCTGAAGGATGGTCGTGTGGATGAGTTAAGTCTGGAAATGTGGGATGCTGTTTTCCAGAGTGATGTGCGTGGCACCTTCTATGCTACCAAGTGTGTACTTCCCTACATGCAGAAGAATGAGAATGGAGGTTCCATCATCAATATTGGTTCCATGGCTTCCTGCGGAGGCGACCTTGGTTCTACCGCGTATGCCTGTGCGAAGGCAGGTGTGGACATGCTGACCCAGTCCACTGCACTGCAGTACGGAAAGCAGAACATCCGTTGTAACTGTGTCCGCCCGGGATTGATTGTGACTCCGGAGAACGAAGCTTATGTACCTCAGGCATTGAAAGATGTATTCCTGAGCAACATTATGGTGAACCGTTATGGATGTCCGGAAGACATTGGTCATATGTGTGTATACCTGGCTTCCGATGAGAGCGCTTATGTGAGCGGTCAGATTGTCAACGTAGATGGAGGTTTGAATTCCCATGTTTCTACGGTTGCCCAGTTTAGAGAAATGAATTCCCGTACCTGGTAAACAAAGTTTATATATAAATAAAAATACCATTCCATGGGAATCGTCTGGCATCAAGGTTTCAGACGATGCGTGGAATGGTATTTTGTTATTTTCTGTCAGTCTACCCGTTCGTTTCCCCAGAAAAACAGGGCTACCGTTCCGGGACCTGTGTGGCTTCCAATTGTGGTTCCCACATAGTAGATTTCTACGTTCCCGTCCAGATTGGGAAACTGTGCTTCTACCAAATCAGCCACTTCCCTTGCATCCTCGTAACAGCCGGAATGTGAGATATAACATTTTTGAGAGTAAGCAGTGCCACCTTCTGCGTTGACTTTTATTTGTTCTACGATTGCCCGGATGACTTTTTTCTTGCCACGGAATTTGGTGCGGGGAATCAAATGTCCATATTGTCCATGTTTAAAAGAGGGCATATTGGAGGCGTTTATGTGTGAAGAAATGTGCATAACACCAGGGGAAGACGATGATACATCGCAAGCTATGGATTCTGATATTAAGGAAATAGCACGTATGCTTACAGAACTTAATGAATTGGCATATAATACTTACAAACCATTAGTTGATGATATATGTGCAAGGAAGGCACCGGAAGCAGAAGTGGAGCATCTGTTGGATTCTATGGTTGGAATATGCAATGATGACAGAATGACGGAATTGTTTAAGAGGGTATGCAGAAAGTATCTGTACTTATATACGGAAATGATTACATCAGAAATCTACACATATAAAGAAATGTATGAAGATGATGATTCAACTGGTGCAAATTAGTCACAGGTTGGTGATGCCTAAAAATACAGTGTAACATGGAAAAAAGCGAAAGGAATGAGATTCGATGATGGTGAGGTTGTAACAGGTGGATCTGGATATGGCTGGTGGTGGACAAAGGAATATGCAAGAAGAGAGGCTGAAGAATATTAGCTTGATGTGGAAATTTGGTTGTTGCAAAAATTGCAACAACCAATGAAAGTATTAAATGCTCTCTTGTAATAAAACATCATCCATACTATAATAATCTCGTGGCAACAGTTTGGCAACGTCCATTCAGTAGGTCAGAATAAATAGTGTAATTAATATATAAATATGCCCCATACTCAACCGAAACTTAAACAAAAAAAGTTAAATGTAACCTGGGACATAATGAGTTTGAGTATTTACAGTCATATAATCAATTTAGTTAAAATATCCGATATTCCTCCCGAATATCGGATATTTTAATTTCCCACCTTCCTATTTTATGATACAATAAATTCATCAATATTTGAAACGGAGGTTCGTTATGCAGGAAGAGAAAATATCATCCATTCGAAGCGGATTAGAAACAGCATACATTACTGGTAATGTTGCATCGGAATTGTCGTATAAGCCGAGCTTTGTTTCAAATAATTATAGTGAGGGAAAGAAAGTATTATCCGTTATAGAGGATGAACTTTTAAAGTGTGATAGGTTTCAAATAAGTGTCGCATTTATTACGTTAGGTGGAGTGACACCACTTTTGCAGACATTGAAGGAATTAGAACAAAAGGGAATTCCAGGAGAGATTCTGACATCTAATTATCTTGATTTCAGCGAGCCGTTAGCTTTGAAAAAATTGCACTCGTTAAGCAATATTCAGATTAAGATGTATGATACCAAAGCGGCACATAACGGCTTTCATACAAAGGGCTATATCTTTAAAGAGGAAGAAGTATATCGTATTATTATTGGCAGTTCAAATATGACAAGTGCTGCACTTACAACGAATCGGGAATGGAATACAAAGTTAGTATCTACAACTCAGGGAGAAATGGCAGAGGATATTTTAAAGGAATTTGATGAACTATGGAATTCCAAGTATGCATATGACTATGATTCATTTTATGAGGAATATAAACAAACATATGATATTATTAAGAAGCAAAAGAAGATTGCTAAGGATGGCAATGTTACTTCTTTTGAGCGATATCGATTAAAGCCGAATAGTATGCAGGTTCGTTTTATATCCAACCTTAGAAATATCTTGCAGCAAAATGAGCAGCGAGCATTGTTGATCAGTGCAACGGGTACTGGTAAGACGTATGCATCTGCATTTGCTATGCGGGAGCTTGGTTTCAAACGGGTGTTATTTCTTGTTTATCGAGCAACACTTGCAACTCAAGCAAAGACTTCTTATCAAAGAGTTTTTGGTAATTCGGTTTCTATGGGATTAGTAGGAACAGGAAACTACGAATATGATAAAGATTATGTATTTGCGACTGTTGAGACGTTGAATAAGGATGCACATTTACAACAGTACAAGCCGGATGAATTTGATTGTATTATATTAGATGAGGCACATCATAGTTCGGCGAATACATATCAAAAAGTCATGAATTATTTCAAACCGCGATTGTTTTTAGGTATGACTGCAACACCCGATAAGAGAATGGATAATGATGTAAATGATAATATATATGAGATATTTCATCACCAAATAGCTTATGAGATACGTTTGCAACAGGCGATGGAAGAAGATCTGTTGTGCCCGTTTCATTATTTTGGAATTACGGATTTGTCGGTTGTGCAGGATGTCAAATCAAAGAATATTTCTGAAGCTGATTTTAATAATTTGATATGTGATGAGCGTGTGCGACATATTATTGAACAGTCAGAGTATTATGGATATAGTGGAGATCGTGTAAAAGGATTGATTTTCTGTAGTCGCAAGCAAGAGTGTAGAGAATTATCCAAGAAATTCAATGAATTAGGATATCGAACAGTAGCGCTTAGTGGGGAAGATTCCGAAGAAGTAAGACAGGCTGCATTTGAACGATTAGCAATGAACGAAACAGATGATACGGATAAAGTGGGACCTTTAGACTACATTTTTTCTGTTGATATATTAAATGAGGGTGTGGATATTGTTGAGGTGAATCAGGTTATTATGTTAAGACCAACTCAATCGCCTATTGTATTTATCCAGCAACTAGGAAGAGGACTTCGTAAGGCAGAAGGGAAAGAGTATGTCGTTATTCTTGACTTCATTGGGAATTATAACAACAATTTTATGATTCCGGTAGCGTTATCCGGAGATCGGTCTTATAATGCAGATACGATTCGCAAGTATGTAATCAGCGGCAATCGTACAATTCCAGGAGCTTCGACCATTCATTTTGATGAGATCGCAAAGAACAAGATATTTAATTCTATTGATCGTATTAGAGGTATGAAATCAATTATACGAGAAAGTTATATATGCAGACTACTTGATGGATGCAGGTGTGCTGAAAGTAATTAAGAGGTTTGATTCGTTTGAATTTACGAATCCGGGAATTTTGAAACTTCCGCTAGAAGATATTTATCGTGGTGGTAATTCAAAGTCAAGAAATCCACATATGCAGACGATGCTTAGATTGGTCGGATTTGGTGATAATGCGGGATCTGGATTCCCGACAATTCTTGATGTATGGAAGTCAGAAGGATGGATAACACCTGAATTAATTGAGGATACGAATCTTGATCAGGTTACTCTTGTGATGAAGATGGAGCAGGAATCTGATGAAAATGTCATAGAAAATGTCATAGAAAATGTCATAGAAATTTCAGAAGAAAAAATCAAACGGCTAATGCCAGAATATTCTAAGAAGAAGCTTGCTAAAGCATGTGAGATTCTAAGAATGATTTCGGAAAAACCGAATATTTCTATTGATGAATTAAGAATAGCCCTAGATGTTACTGATAGAACAATTGCAAGATATATATCTGAATTAAAGAATAAAGGTATCATAGAGCGAAAAGGGCCAGATAATGGTGGAAAATGGGAAATTATGAAATAAATGACATTTTATTTACAATAGAAATCCAACAATTAGGAAGTGAAATTAAGTTTAAGCGCTAACTATTTCAAATGGATAGGGATGTACAGTAATGGATAATCTAGAAGTAAAATTTTATGATACTGTAGCGGATTCCTTATTGAAATTCGCAGTAATTATTTCGCGGAGTAATGGCAAATGGGTATTTTGCAAGCACAAAGAAAGAGATACCTATGAAGTGCCCGGAGGGCATAGAGAACCTGGGGAAGATATTTTGGAAACAGCAAAGAGGGAACTGCAGGAAGAAACAGGAGCTATCCAATTTGATATGAAACCAATATGTGTATATTCGGTTACAGGAAAGAACAGAGTAAATGATACCGGGGAAGAAACATATGGATTGCTTTGTTTTGCAGAGATAACAGAATTTGATAAGGAATTACATAGTGAGATGTTGGAGAGAATTTGTAATAGATGCCATTCGGGAAAGGACTGATAATAATTATTTTTATGATTTTGTAGATACTGATTTGCTATAAGAGAATACAGGGAAGGGCTCTGTTCAACTAAATGTAAGGGGGTTTTTACATATGATAGAATGTCCGGGATGCGGCAGTAATCTAATCTATGACATTGCCAGACAGAAGATGTACTGCAAGGCATGTGGATCGATGTATGTGCCGGAAAATGTGGATAAGCAAAAGGATGGAACCGATGGATCAGAGATGGAGATTAATCAGTTTATTTGTCCGCAGTGTGCAGGAGAGATCTATAGCACAGATGATGCAGCAACAGCGTTTTGTAGTTATTGTGGGGCATCTACGATGTTGTCAAGCCGGTTGAGGAGTGAAAGAAGGCCGGATTATATTATTCCATTTAAGGTGACGAAGGAGCGTTGCAAGGAAGCTTATCTTGAAATGATGAAAAAGGCAATCTATGCACCAAGCCGTTTGCGGAACAAGAAGAATATTCAGGAATTTCGGGGGATTTATATCCCATATTGGTTATATGATGTAGAACAAAAGGGACCGGTTCGGTTTACGGCAACGGAGAATTATGTACAGGCGAATTATGATATTACGGATATATACGAGGTGCGGACCTCGATAGACAATCAATATGAGAATATTGCAATGGATGCTTCGTCTTTGTTTCCGGATGATATCAATAATAAGATCGCACCATTTGATGCAATTGGAATGAAACCATTTTCGACAGGATATCTGAGTGGATTTTATGCAGATCTTCCAGATGTAGATTACCAGATTTACAAAGATCAAATCTATGATGTTTCGGGTATGCAGGCATATGAGGACATGTATGACCGTTTGGCGATTGGAAGAAAGAATTTCAAGATCAAAGATCCTGACGTATCATTTGAAACATTATTTCATTCCAATATTACAGATGTGAAGACCGGTTTGTTTCCGGTATGGTTTATGTCTTATAAGAATGGAAAACGTATTGCTTATGCGACGGTTAATGGACAAACCGGGAAGGTGGTAGCGGACATACCGATGGATAGCAGAAAGTTTTTAATAGGTTGTTTAATAGGAATTGCACCATTGTATTTTCTCTTCGATCTTTTTGTAACGATTCGTCCGTCTGTATTGTTGGCATTTGTTGCTTTGATCGGAGCATTTGTAGTGATGTTACATACACATGAAATGAAGAAATTAGCAGATATTGATTCGCATGAAGGAGACCAGGGATTATCTGCCAGACATTCCCTAAATGACCGATTAGATAAGGAGAGAAAGCAGCGGGAATGGCAGGAGACAAACAAAGATATATATGGTGAAAAAGCAACGGATTTTGAAGAGGATGAACCGGTTGTGATAACAGAGATAAATCCCAAAAAGAAAAAGTACCGTTTGAGTAAGAACAGACTGACGTGGAAAGAGATTCTGAAGAAAATATATATCGTTTTCCCTTGGGTGATTCTTATTATTCTTTCGAAGAATACATTGAAAACAGAAGGCGTGTTGCCGGGAGATTTCTTTGGTGTGGTAAGTTATGTGTTGGCACCGGCAGCATTGGTTCTTGCCGGGATCATATGGGTATGTGGACTTCGTAATATGGAACGGATTCAGAGCAAAAAAGGAATTGGGGGATTTTGGACGTTGATTGGGATTGCAGCGGCAGCGGTGATTAGTGTGCTGCATCCGGCTGAGGATCAGATCTATTATGCAGGAGTTTTATTAGTGGGAATTACAATGGTTATGACATTGCTAGACGTTGTATTACGTTATAATCAATTGGCAACCAGACCACTTCCGCAGTTTGAATATCGGGGAGGTGATGATCGTGCGTAAGTTAAGAAGGATTATAACAATTGTGGTATTTGTCCTGATGTTCTTATATGGAAGTTGTGGCGGTAATACATTGTCTAATGAAATGAGGAATGGAACTACGGTATACGCACAAAGTAGCGCTGCCACCTATTCTGCAAAGGTGCTGGATGAGGCAGATCTGTTAACGGCTGATCAGGAGAGACAGCTTTTAGACGAGATGCAGCCGATCACATCATATGGCAATGCCCTTTTTGTGTCATCCGATCAGGTAAATGGAACCACGGGGGAATATGCGAAAAGCCGCTATATGAATACATTTGGCGAGCAGAGCGGAATCATTTTCTTAATTGACATGACAAACCGGGAACTGTATATATATTCGCACAATGAGATGTTCCGAATCATTACCAGAAACAATGCTTATACAATTACAGATAATGTATATACCTATGCAACGAATGGAGATTATTATACCTGTGCCAGTATGGTATTTTCGCAAGTGGAAGCATTGTTGAAGGGGGAAGAGATTAATCGCCCGATGAAGCATGCCAGCAATTTGTTGTTAGCAGTTATCTTTTCAATCTTGCTTAATTACTGGCTGATGTGCAAGACGTCTAAAGTGAAAGAACTGGATATGGAGAACCTGTTGAGAGGAAGTGAAAGCCGCTTCCATATGGAAGAACCGAAGTTTATTTTGGCACAACAAAAGCGAGTCAGAATGTCAAGTGGTGGCGGCGGTGGTAGTCACGGCGGTGGTTCCTCTGGTGGGGGAGGCGGTGGCGGCGGTCATAGCTTCTGATAAATAAGAATAATGTAGAAATTGGATTTTAAGGGAGTCATATGTCTGACTCCCTTTACCCGTAGTAAATAAAGATTGACGCAGCCTTACAATACAACATATAATATAAAGGATATCTGGAAGATATAACTATAGTTAGAATAATTAATAATAGAATGTATAATAAAAATAATCAGGAGGAACATAGAATGCCATTTATTAATTCAAAGATTAGTGTAACCATTACTGACGAACAGGAGCAGGAGATAAAGTCAAGATTAGGACAGGTCATTCAGACGATTCCGGGTAAGTCAGAAAACTGGCTCATGGTTGGATTTGAACCGGAATACAGATTGTATTTCCGTGGAGAGAATAACCAGCCGATGGCGATGGTGGAAGTCAGTGTATATGGAAACGAGAATCCCTCTGCATTTTCTAAGCTGACTGGAGAGATCTGCAAGATCTTTGATGAGGTGTTGGGAATTGCACCGGATCATGTATATGTGAAGTATCAGGCAGTTGCTAACTGGGGCTGGAATGGAGATAATTTCTAATGTGTCTCAGAATGAAAAAGATGACAGAATCAATAGGAGGATAGAACAATGAGTGATACAATGCCGATCATTACGATCAGCCGTGAATTTGGTGCCGGTGGAAGAACGATGGCAAAGGGATTGTCCAAAGAATTGGGGCTTCCATGGTATGACCGGGATTTTGTGAGATTAACAGCAAAAATGAGCGGTTATTCGGAAGAAGAGATAGAGGATGAAGGAGAATCTATCAGTGATTCGACCAGATTTTTGGACAGTATTTTGAATAATATGGCGGCTTATACAAGTTCACATGACGCCATATACGAAGCACAGAAAGATGCAATCTTAGAGCTTGCAAAGACCCCTTGTATTATTGTGGGTCGTTGTTCGAATGTGATCTTGCGCGAGGCGGGCATTCCGTCCTTTGATATTTTCCTGCATGCAGATTACGCAATCCGGGTAGAACGTGCCAAGGCGCTGGTATCGGATAAGGTAACGAATATTGAGAAGTATGTAGAAAAAGTAGACGAGCAGAGAGAGAAGCATTACAAAGTATATACGGGAGGACATTTGAACAGAGCACAGGATTATACAGTCTGTTTGGATACAGGTGTGATTGATTATGAGACTTGTATTGACGTATTAGCCCGATTGATCAGAGGATAGGGAGGATTGTTTTGAATAAGAGTAAAAGAATCGTTGCAGCATTGTTGATTGGTGTCTTGATGGTGACAACATTAACGGGCTGCGGCAAAGAGAGAATGATGTTTGGTACAGGTGGTACAGCCGGTACGTATTACGCATATGGTGGAATTATCGCCCAGTATATGACGAATTACGCGGGTGTCAAAGTGACGGCGGTATCGACAGGAGGTTCTACTGTGAATATCCAGTCGATGCAGGATGGAGACTATCAGATGGGATTTGCCCAGACGGATGTTATGACCTATGCCTGGGATGGTACGAAGTCGTTTGAAAGTTATGGTAAGAATCATGATTTTCGTGTGCTTGGTGGTTTGTATGCAGAGACAGTACAGTTGATCACAATGGATGAGGATATCAAGTCGGTAGCAGATCTGAAAGGAAAGAGCGTATCCATCGGTGCAGCGGGATCTGGTGTATATTACAATGCAGTGGATGTACTTACGGCAGCGGGAATTACATTAGATGATATCAAACCGCAGTATCAGAGCTTCGAGGACAGTAAGGAAGCATTGAAGGATGGTAAGATCCAGGCTGCATTTATTGTGGCAGGAGCACCGACAACAGCGATTACAGAGCTTGCGACAACGAATGGTGTTTATCTGGTGAATATCGATGGGGATTTGCGGGATGCGATCATCAAAGAACATTCCTATTATTCCGCCTTGCAGATTCCGGCAGACACCTATCCGGGCCAGACAGAACCGGTTGAGACTTTGACGGTAAAGGCGACCGTAATCGTAGATGCAGATTTGGATGAGGATACCGTCTATAATATGACAGCGGCTATATTTGATCATACCGACGAGATTGCGGCAGAGAATGCCAAGGGTAATGAATTGACATTGGAAAATGCAACCTCTGGTATGACAGTACCATTTCACAAGGGTGCGGCAAGATATTATAAGGAACACGGAATTGATGTGAATACACAGGAGTAGATAAGAAAGTATAGAGTGAGATTATGAGTAAAGAGACGATGAATATGGCATCAGGTACGGATATGAATACCGATGTGGATGCTGTTATGAAGAAATATGACCGGGAATCCAACCAGAGAACCTGGACGGGCAAACCGGGAATCATTGTAAAAGCAATTATTGTTGCATTTTCCCTGTGGTGTATCTATGTAACATTGTTTGCGACATTTTTAGAGGAGATCCGGCTGACTTCCTTTATGGCGTTGATCATACTGATGGGCTTTTTGGTATATCCGGCAAAGAAGGGGGATAACCGGGAGAATTATATGCCTTGGTATGATATTGTTATGATGATCTTAGGAACGGGAGCGTTTCTATATTATACGTTTAATGCCAATGCGATCATATTACAGGGAACGAGATTCCAGCCTTATCAGATTGTGATTGGTATCATTGGAATTCTGGCATTGGTGGAAGTAACAAGAAGATGTGTCGGTATTCCGATTCTTTGTGTGGCATTTTTCTTTGTTGTATATGCACTGTCATTTGGTCTGACCAATCCGGAATTTTTTGGAAGAGTGCGTTACTTTGTACGGAATCTGTTCTACACGAAAGAGGGAATCTTCTCGACACCGGTTAATGTGTGTTCGAAGTATATTGTAGTATTTATCATATTTGGTGCGTTTTTGGAGCGGACGGGAATCTCGAACTTCTTCATTCAGTTGGCAAACTGTGTGGCAGGTAGATTTTCCGGAGGACCGGCAAAGGTATCGGTAATCTCATCTGCCCTTTGTGGAATGGTATCGGGTTCTTCGGTCGGTAATACGGTAACAACCGGTTCCGTTACAATTCCGATGATGAAGAAGACCGGATATAAGGCAGAGTTCGCAGGAGCGGTAGAGGCCGCAGCATCTACCGGTGGTCAGATTATGCCGCCGATCATGGGTGCAGCAGCATTTTTGATGGCAGACTTTATTGGTGTGCCGTACTCAAGTATCTTAGGCAGAGCAATCCTGCCGGCAATTCTTTATTTTGCAGGTATATTTATTACGGTACATCTTGAGGCAAAGAGATTGGGACTTTCCGGAATTCCGAAAGAAGAACTGCCGAAGTTCAAATTATTGGTTCGGAAGATCTATCTGTTATTGCCATTAGTTATGTTGGTAGTATGGGTTTCCGGTAATTACATGACAATGCAGCGTGCGGCAAGCTTTGCCATTGTATTATCTATTGTAGTGAGCTTATTTGACAAGGAGAACCGTATTACGCTTCCAAAGTTCTTTGATGCATTAGAGGCAGGTGGTAAGAGTACGATCACAGTGGCAACAGCCTGTGGCGTTGCAGGTATCATTTCCGGTTCCATTACCATGACAGGTCTTGCAAATGAATTGATCAACGGAATCATTGCAGTATCGAACAATCACCTGATCATTGCATTATTCCTTACGATGTTATGTTGCATCGTATTGGGAATGGGTGTTCCGACAACGGCAAACTATTGTATTATGGCAGCGACCTGTGCACCGATTTTGATTCGTATGGGTGTTCCGGCGTTAGCTGCACACTTCTTCGTATTCTACTTTGGTATTGTTGCGGATATTACACCGCCGGTTGCGCTGGCAGCATATGCGGGTTCTGCAATCGCCAAGGCGAATCCGATGAAGACGGCATTCAATGCATCACGGCTTGCGATTGCGGTATTTATCGTACCGTATGTATTCTGCTTTAGTCCGGCACTTTTGATGATCGACACAAATGCGGTGGAAGTTATTCGAATTGTCATTACCTCCTTTATCGGAATCTTTGGTGTAGCTGCTGGCCTGGAAGGATATTTGAAGAAGGAAATGAATCCGTTACAGCGTATTCTGTTTGTTGTGGCAGGTCTGATGCTGATCTTCCCGTCCTGGATTACCGATATTGTCGGTATTGTATTGATTGCTGCCGTAATTATATGGCAGTATGCAGAAGCAGCAAAAAAGGCATAATATGATGTTGTCAGACGCACAGAGCGTGTGACTGCCCGATAAAAAGAATCGTGATTCCTATATGGATAGGTAGAGTAAAAGAGATACCGGATGCGTGGAAATGCGCAGAGGTATCTCTTTTCTTTATGGGAAAGTTCGACCTATAAAGCAAAAACGCGTTGCTATGGATGCGCACCTTGCGGAGTAGGAAATAATTGCTTTGCAATTTCGAACAGATGCAAAAGAGTCGCAAGCGGTGCTTTAATCTATATAATCTTCTTGACAGTGCGTATATAACTATATATACTGTGTATATAGACAGAAGGATTATATAGACAATAAATACATAGACAGTTCTTAAGGAGGAGGTCATATGAATCCAATATTTTCATGTAGGTATATTACGCAGGAATTGGAACATTTTAAGCTGACAGATATTACGTTTGCGCTGGAAGCAGGGTGTATTCTTGGTGTGATCAGCAAGAATGGAAGCGGGAAGACAACCTTGCTTCGGACGTTGATGGGAATGCCGAGTACACAGGGGGATGCGGAGATTGCAGGTTATTCTTTACGAAAGGATGAGAAGGAATACAAGAAGCGGATGGCATATGTTCTGAATGAATCGCCGTTTTTAATGAATGTTAATGCAGTGACTAACGGCAGGTTGTTTGGCAGGTATTACGATAGTTTCAATCTGGAACGATATAAGGAACTTTTGGAACGGTATGGAATATTAGAGCATCCTGAGAAATTACAATCCGTCAGACAGGGGAAGAAGAATATTCAGGCAATGAACCGATTGTCACAGGGACAACAGATACGGCAACAGTTGGCATTTGCATTAAGTTATGATGCATTATGAGCTTATTTGATGATCATGCTTTGATGTCATTATTGGGACAAAGGATATATGTGCTGATACGGGTAGGATTAGGTATCGGATTTGCTGTTTTGTTGGTAGACGTAATTCGGCAGATAGGAGGCAGAAAGTATGAAAATTAAGATTCAATCGAAGGGTGGTATCCCGATCTATACACAGATCAGCAATCAGATCAAAGAGGCAATTCTTGTCGGACAGTTGCAAAAAGGAGAGGCACTGCCTTCTATTCGTGGGCTTTCTGCAGATCTTAAGATCAGTGTGATCACAACGAAGAAAGCATATGAGGAACTAGAGCAGGAGGGTATGATCTATTCGGTTCCGGGTAAGGGATTTTTTGTGGATGATCCGGATCTGGATTATCTTGCGGAGAAGAGAACTGTTACGATAGAGGAAGAATTGGTGGATTGGATTGCAAAAGCGAAGGCTGCAGGACTTGGAAAAAGAGAAGTTTACGATATGATAGATATACTCTGGGAGGATGCAGATGATTAAAGTGGAAGGATTGGGATATCGCAGCAGGAAGTTTAAAATGCAGGATATTTCTTTTGAATTGGAAGATGGTTACATTTTAACCTTGTTAGGGAAAAATGGAACAGGAAAGACAACCTTATTGGATATGATTTATGGAGTATTAAAGCCAACCAAAGGACATGTGTATTGGAATGATGTGGAAGTAACCGGAGTGCAGGCGATAAAGGCACAGACGGAATATGGACATTTCCGGGATGAGGTTGCGTATGTCAGTAATAAGGTGTGGTGCATGGATGAGATTTTGGTAGAAAAGAATATTGTGTTGTTTTCGGGGTTGTATCAGCACTGGGATGGAGAACGGTTTGAGGCTATATTAGAACGGCTTGGATTTCCGAAGGAACGGCTACAGAAAAGATATGGAGAGTTGTCTACCGGACAGAAAATGCAGGTGCAGATCGCATTTCATTTAGCAAGGAATCCACGGCTTTTGTTAATGGATGAACCGATGGCAAATTTAGATCCGGTCGTCAAGACAGACCTGTGGGATCTGTTATCCCACCAGTGCAGAGATGAGGACATGGGACTGATTATCAGCACACATTTAGTGGAAGAAGTAAATGATATTACGGATTATATTGCAGTATTGAAGGATGGCAATATGGCTGCGTATGGGGAATGTGGACGGTTGTTGTCCGAGAATCAATGTAGGGATGTAAGAGAACTGATGAGGAGGCTTGGCTGATGGAAAAGAGTATACAAGGTATTGCCAAAGAGGTGCGGGCACATAGTGGAAGCGGCCGCAGATATGCAAATATATGTTTTGTTGTCAGTATATTGGCAGGCATCCTTTTCATGGTATTCCATGATAATGAGCTGACGAAGACGTGGCTGGCTGGCCATGATATTTTGTTGGTTCTAGAAACCGGATGCTTTACCTATTGGTTTTATCGAAGCTATCTGATGTGGCAGCTGCCAGAAACGTATAAGAATTTGAAGATGGAAGCGGAAATCAGCGAATGGATGCGCGTACATAATATATCGATAAAAGAGTATTTTCATTATGTTGCCGGAAAGCTGTTGCCGTATCAGATGATCTTGCTGGCTGCATTTCTTGTCTGTGCGTTGTTATCCGACCGCAAATTACGATATATAGGAGTTACGATTGCCTGCATTGCAGTATCTTTTCTGATTGGATATTTGTATCTAATTTATTACTATAAAAAAGTCCAGTCGAGAAGCAATTTCTTTGGCTTCGCATTTTTGCATGGAGTCTTTCTCTATGTTGTGTATATGATCAATTTTGGAATTATGCTGCTTGCGGCGTTTGTAGGGTATGGTGTGATTAGTGACGTGGGCAGTACAAGAATGCCGGATGGAGAGACGGTTGTCCGGGGTGTGGGTGAATCCTGGATGTTTATTACTTTTATATTGTCTGCTATATTTTTCATATTTGTTGTGGTATTTTGTCCTGTTTTTTCCGGCCGGTTGGCAAAATGGAGAACGGCTGTCAGCGGTACATTGTTCGCAATCGTTGTTGCATCAGCGCTGATTAGTATCTTAGCAGGAAGACTATGGTATGAAGAGATCAATTATACAAGACAGGAGATTCTGGTTGTACACGGAAAGGAACAGGTTTATTCTTTTTCCGATGTGACAGATTATAGCTGGGATAAGATAGATCCGAATGACACAGAGAGTGAGGAAAAGGCATTGGTGCTGCATTTGTCTGACAGAACCGTGGTCGATATTATGAATCAATGTGCGTATACGGTCGATCAGGGAGATTATGAAAAGGAAGCACTTGCGTATTTTCCGCAAAAATAACGGTTGCGTAATTTGCTATTTCAGCCTATAATCTCAACAGAATGTACTCTTCTACAGCGTAAGTCTCTCTCACCGGTGTGGGCGCATGCTTGAAGGTTATGAATCCGGTGCTTTGAAGGTGTCATGATGGTGCAGGCACGCTCGCGCTACGACTCGCACGCAGCAGTACTAATGTTATATCCCAAACAACCGATTTCACGACCTGAATGTTTCGCACCCAACTTGACTTACGCTGTAGAAGAGTGTGAAGTTTTTATAATAGAGAGGAATGAGAGGTTACAAGATGCCTGTTTTTGATTTTAACCAGGAAAAGAAAGATGCCGTTCAGGCAGAGAAGACATACGAATTAGTATATTCGAATGAAAGAGTGCCGGATGCAGAACATCCAATCATGTTATTAGAGGACAAGGACAACAAGCTAGTACATCATTCATCAGGAATGTTTACGGCTCCAACAAAGGGAACGGCGTTCATTTATGATGAGGAGAAATCCAATCATAATATATTACAAATAGACGCACGTTTTGAGAAACTTATTAAATGGCTAGGTGAGAACCATATTATGGTACGTCTATCCGGTAGCAGTACAGACGCTGGATATGCTGTATATAAGATATTTGAAACGGGAGTAGCCATGCGAGGCACGAAACTTTCAGGGGAAAATGGTTTCTTACAGTTTATGATCGACCGTCTGTTGCAAAGTGATGCACCATCCAAAGAAGTTGTAGACTTTGATGAGATTGAAGATTCGGATGATATGAAGCTTACAAGTATTCAGAGTATTACAGATTATTTGATGTGTGCAGGAAGTACGCTTCCAGATAATATCCGTCTCTGGGCAAGACGTAATTTAGCAGTAGCGAAATCAACAGAGGTAACGCCGGAAGAGAGACGGCATGCACAGCGCGCGCTTTCTATCATGCTGAATATTCAGTGGAAGAATACAGATTTCCAGCCAATTGATCCGGTGGAAGCCAGAAGAATTTTGGATGAGGAATTATATGGATTGGATAATGTGAAGCAGCGTATTATTGAGACGATCATTCAGATTAACCGTACGCATACATTGCCGGCGTATGGCCTTTTGATCATTGGTCCGGCCGGTACCGGTAAATCGCAGATCGCCTATGCAGTAGCAAAGATACTGAAGATGTCTTGGACAACTTTGGAGATGAGTTCCATTAATGATCCGGAGCAGTTGACTGGAAGTTCGAGAATTTATGCCAATGCAAAGCCGGGACTTATTATGGAAGCATTTGCCAATGCGGAAAGCTCAAATCTGGTATTTATCATTAATGAGTTAGATAAGGCATCTTCTGGAAAAGGAAATGGTAATCCTGCCGATGTATTGCTTACCCTGTTGGACAACCTTGGATTTACAGATAACTATGTAGAATGTAACATTCCAACGACGGGTGTGTATCCAATTGCAACGGCAAATGACCGCAATGCGATCAGTGCTCCGTTAATGTCACGTTTTGCAGTCATTGAGTTGCCGGACTACAGTATAGAAGAAAAACGTGTTATCTTCACCAGATTTGCGATGCCAAAGGTACTGAAACGAATTGGCCTTCGCAGTGAAGAAATCGTTATTACGGATGAAGCATTGGATGCGATCATGGATATCTTTAAAGATACATCGGGTATCCGTGATATTGAGCAGGCGGCAGAGCATATTGCAGCAAATGCGTTGTATCGCATTGAGGCAGAACATATGGTGTGTGTTACTTATGATGCGGATATGATTCGCACCCTCCTCCAGTAGACTTTTACCCTTGCACAGCGTAAGTGACGGACGTATGTGCCAAACGGACGCAACGGCCTAGAAAAATTGGTTCCAAGCCGGGGCCGTTCGCACTTAATTGCTCCA
>CACWQE010000054.1 GCA_902762905.1 uncultured Lachnospiraceae bacterium
CTAGTACCGCTGCGAGTGATGAGTAGCGAGAGCGTGCCTGCTATGATATGTTATATCCCAAACAACCGATTCATAACCTGAATGTTTCGCGCGTCCGTTCCCTTACGCTGTGCAAGGGTGATTTTACTCTTGTCCGTTCCAACAGTAAGTACACAACCGGTCAGCAGGGATTCCAACAGAATCTAACATATCATCAAGACGGTTGTAACGAAGTGTCGTAAAGTTCAATTCCTTGCGGATCTCTTCCACCATCTGATCGTACTTTGGAGATTCTGGATCGGTGTACTGCTGTAAGACTTCTTCGGATACTTCTTCGGTGCCCTCCAAGCGTGCAATAACACGGCGGGTGATCAGATCCATCTCGGAAGAGGAACGGGAGAAATTTAAGTATTTACAACCATATACAAGAGGTGGGCAGGCAGGACGAATATGTACTTCCTTTGCACCGCTCTGGTATAAGAATTCGGTTGTCTCACGCAACTGGGTGCCACGCACGATAGAGTCATCGATTAAGAGTAGGCTCTTATCTTTAATGAGATCGTGTACAGCGATCAGTTTCATCTTCGCAATCAGGTTACGTTTACTCTGGATCGTTGGCATGAAGGAACGAGGCCAGGTTGGGGTATATTTAATAAATGGTCTTGAAAATGGAATGCCGGATGCATTGGAATAACCAACAGCATGTGCGGTTCCTGAATCTGGAACACCGGCAACGATATCCGGTTTGACGTTGTCACGTTTGGCGAGTGCAGCACCACAGTTGTAACGCATCTGCTCTACGCTGATTCCTTCATAAGAGCTGGATGGATAGCCATAGTATACCCAAAGGAAAGTACAGATCTTCATTTTGTCGCCAGGAGCGATCAAAGTCTTTACACCGTCCTGTGTGACAATATCAATCTCGCCCGGTCCTAATTCTTTGAAGTCCTGATAACCAAGATTGCGGTATGCAAAGTCTTCAAATGTCAGACAGTAGGCATCTTCCTTCTTGCCGATGACAAGCGGCGTGCGTCCGTATTTATCTCGTGCAGCGTAGATTCCTTTTGGAGTCATGACCATCATGGTAAGAGAGCCATCAATTAATTCTAAAGCATAGTGAATACCATCAATAATGTTTTCTTTCTGGTTAATGATTGCGGCAACTAATTCGGTTGGATTAATATCCCCACCACTCATTTCCAGAAAATGAGAATTGCCATTGGAAAAAATAGAGTTCACAATCTCTTCCGTGTTATTGATCTTACTAACTGTAGTGATTGCATAAGTTCCATGATGGGAACGAACAATTAGAGGCTGAGGTTCATAATCTGAAATACAGCCGATTCCCATATATCCCTTCATCTGTTGCACATCTTTGTCAAATTTGGTACGGAATGGGGCGTTTTCGATATTGTGAATGGAACGATCGAAACCATTTTCACCATATACTGCAAGTCCACCCCTTCTTGTTCCCAAATGCGAATGATAATCCGTTCCAAAAAACAGATCAAACATGCAATCTTCTTTTGAAACAACTCCAAAAAATCCACCCATCACGTAATCTCCTTATCTTTTTATATTAGTAAAATATCCTATAGAAGTATAACAAGATGTGAATCATGGTGCAATACCTAAATTATATCAATAAAGGTTAAGCTACCGTGTTACATAGGGTTCCAATCTGCTCGATCTCACATCTTACGACATCCCCGGATTGCAAAAATACAGGAGGTTTCATTCCCATACCAACGCCGCCCGGTGTACCGGAGGCAATGACTGTTCCGGCCTTTAAGGTCATTCCCTGGGATAATTCAGCAATCGCTTCCTCTACGGAGGTGATCATATACTTGGTATTACTATCTTGACGAAGTTCATTGTTTACATAACATTGAATCGTCAGATTGTGTGGATCAACGATTTCATCTGCGGTTACAATGCAAGGTCCCATTGGTGTATAGCCGTCCAAACTTTTACCAAGATACCATTGCTGATGTTTTAACTGGATATCACGGGCACTGGCATCATTGATGATCGTATAGCCTAAGATATAGTCAGCAGCATTTTCAACGGATACTTGAAAGGCATCCTTTTTCAGGACGATACCAAGTTCTACCTCGTAGTCTAACTTGTCCACAAAGTTATAATGCGGAATGGCACCGTCTGGATTGTTACAACGGTTGACTCTCTTGGAAAAATAGACGGTATCTGCCTGCTTGGTGAAGTCGATCACATCGGCTGTCTCGGCAATGTGATTATGGTAATTGACACCTAAACAGACAACGTCCTGCAATGGGGTAGTGATCGGGGCAAGAATTCTGTAATGGTCAATTGGGGGAACAGATGCGGATGCTAACTTCGTTGTAATGTGTGGAGCCAGACTTTCCCAATTTAGAATCAGTTCGTTCATGTCGGTTACCACTAAACCTAATGAGGATAGGCTATAAAGGTGGTTATCGTTGCCCTGGATAGCGACCAGTTCTTTGTGATTGTGTTCTATTGTATATAATTTCATAATATATTCCTCGCTTTAAAAGATAATAGTATGGATCGTCCTTTGTTAAGAACGGTATGTGCATTGGGTCGGATCAGATGTCAGATAGCAACCCATTTACAACCTGGATACTGAGATTTTTCAGAGCATCCATATCATATTGCCGGGTAGATGAATCCTCCATCTGTGTATGTGCGTAATTTTCTAAAATACTGATGCCTAGATAGAGTCGTTCCTTTAGGTTAGGAAGGGTAGCATATTGGGCAGGTAATTTCCGAATCAGTTCTTCCATGGACTGTTGTAGAATCTGATCATAGGCGGCTTTGATATCAGGATCAATGTGCCGCAGACTTTCTAATTCTTCATGAATGGCATAGTATTTCTTATGAATGGCATAGAATTGATCTAACACATAAGTAAGCATCTCCTCTAAGGTAGAAAATTCCGTCAGATGGGAATCCTGTGTCTGTGAGAATTCCTGAATATTTCCGTAGTAATATTCGATGGTGGCGAGCAGCATTTCCTTCTTATTCTTGAAGTAGCGGTAGGCACTTCCGGTGGAGACACCGGCGGCAGAGGCAATCTTGTCAACCGTGATGTTGTGATAGCCATTTGCAGCAATCTGTTCAAAGGTTGTCTCTAATAGTTTCTGTCTTGTCCTGATTGCTTTGTCTCTTTGTGGAGTCTTGTTTTCCATGGTGTGTCCTTTCTATACCGGCATATCCATGAATTCATAGATTGCTTCTAGCACAGGCTCGGTCCAGTTGTTGTCCCCGAATAACCACTGTTCATGCTGCATATCGAATTCCCGGATATCTGGATTGGCAAAATGCTGTTCGTAACGTTTCTTATATTTTTTTCCCATCTTATTCGCATAGATGAAATGTGCTCTGGTATGTGGAACGTCGATGTAATCGCCAAGTCGTGTGATCAGATCTGTATAATATTCATTCAGGATGGATTCCGGTTGGAACGAAGAAAAGCATGCGATGAATTTGTCGGCAACGGAATCACTCATCTGGAAGAAACTGGTCATCAATTTACGCATCTTGCCTTGTTTTTTGGAATTGCTGGCTGCACTGGAGATAAGTGGGTACATGATCTTTGTCTGTAGCTTGGCGGCGAATACACCACATTCATCCAGATCAGAACTGCCGAAGATTCCATGGTCGATATGGATATTCTGACGTTTGATCAACTGTCCGACAAAGCTGCCACCAAGAGAGGAACCTAAGGCACCATCTACCCGTCCGTTATGATTGTCCTGAATATATTGCTCGATCTTTTCTGTGACGGTGATCATATCGGGGAAAATGGTATCTGTTCCATCGAAGCCGTCATAATTCACACAGATGATATGATATTTCTTTGACAGTGCGTCGAATACAGCACCAAAGTTTGTCTCATAGTTACAGCATGTACCGGGTAAGAGAAGTAATGTTTTCTCATTGTCTAGACCAAATTCTTTATATTCCATAATAACCTCCTTTGAAAAGCGAGATATATCTCACTTTTTATAAAATAATCTTTTTTCGTGTTGCTGTCAAGAGAAAAATGGCTTCTTTTCCGAAAGAAATAAAGGTGTCAGGGTGTAGGTTAGCCCAATCTAACTATAAACGAGGAATCAAAAAATAAATGTTGACATATTATAATAAAAATGCTATTCTAAATTAACTCTTTGCACTGCATACAAATCTACAGTACAAACTGAGCAGACCATTGGCTTATGCCGAGGGAGTCGGGCCTTGAATGGCAGTGGAATTCTTTACATCCACGGGACAGTAGTTGCTAATACTGATTCGTGGGTATTTTTTTATACCTGAAAGTGCAAGAAACCTGCCAATAACAGATTCCTTGCATTATCTTATTGTATCTGAAATCCCCACATATTAAGAAATGAGTGCCATAGAGCTATCTTACTTTATTTATATGAATCTGTGACAGACACAGATTAGAACCGATAAGAAAGAGAGGATGGTAGGTATGGAAGACAACAAAACATTAAATAACCAGAAGACGGAGAATGAATTTCAAAGAGTCGTGAATCAAGTGTCAATGACTACGATTTTGGCAAATGCATTTCTTTCTGTTTTTAAATTATTTGCCGGTGTGATCGCACACTCGAATGCAATGGTCAGTGATGCGGTACATTCTGCATCGGATGTGTTCAGTACGATCGTTGTGATCATTGGGGTGAAATTGGCATCCAAGGAGTCGGATAAGGAGCATCCTTATGGCCATGAACGATTGGAATGTGTAGCAGCGATTGTATTGGCGATGGTACTGCTGTTTACCGGATTAGAGATTGGACTGCAGGCAATGCGGGATATCATGCATGGCAATTACGGCGATTTGCAAACTCCGGGTATATTAGCACTTATAGCTGCGATCATTTCCATTATTGTGAAAGAGATCATGTACTGGTATACCAGACATTATGCGAAGAAGATTGATTCCAGTGCATTGATGGCAGATGCGTGGCATCATCGTTCGGACGCTTTATCTTCGGTTGGTGCTTTGATCGGTATTGGCGGGGCAATGCTTGGTTTCCCAATTATGGATTCGATTGCCAGTCTGGTGATCTTTGTATTCATTGTGAAAGCGGCATATGATATCTTCAAGGATGCAGTGGATAAGATGGTAGATCATTCCTGCGATGAAAAAATGGAGCAGGCAATCTATGAATCGGTTCTGGAACATTCGGATGTGTTGGGGATTGACTTGTTGCAGACCCGTATTTTTGGTAACAAAATATATGTGGATGTAGAGATCCGGGTAAATGCATCCTACACGTTACAGCATGCACATGAGATTGCAGAGGAAGTGCATGAAAAGATCGAGAAGGATTTCCCAAAAGTTAAACATATCATGGTGCATGTGAATCCAGCTTAGAATCAGGGATAGAATAATTAGACTTATCGAACTGGGAAACACTAGAATGCTGATGTAGTATAAAGTTGTAGAAAATGTACCGGATGTGCTTGCACAATATGGGAAAATTAGGTACAATAATGGGCAGACAGAATTGGACTTAATAAGAAAGAATGATCTGTCTGTGTGAACTGGGGGCACCACTTTTCATGAATCATAACAGGCGCCGGACCGTACAGAACGTGTATGGTTCGGTGCCTTTTTTCTTTTTACGGAAAGTTTGTCCTATAAAGTAAAAATACTCTGTGAAGGGTATATACCTTGCAGAGAAGAAGGAATAAGGGAGATTATATATGGTTAAGATTAACGGAAAAGAAATGGATATTGCCGGACAGAATCTTTTGGACTATCTGAAAGAAGCAGGATATCGTCCAGAGCGCGTTGTGGTAGAACGGAATCTGGAGATTCTTGCAAGAGAAGATCTTGGCAGTATTACCATTGAGGAGGAAGATACGATTGAAGTGTTAGAGTTTATGGGCGGAGGTTGAGATATCAGTTTTGAAAGCGAGCCATCCGTTGGATGACACATGGAAAACAGCGTATATCATTTTACGATTGATAAGACATTGTATAAAGACAAAGGAGAACAGAAGATGGAAGATAAGTTTGTACTAGGCGGTAAGGAATTCAACAGCCGTTTTATTTTAGGATCAGGAAAATATAACCTGAAGCTGATTGAAGCAGCAGTAAAGCAGGGCGGGGCAGAGATTATTACGCTTGCATTGCGCCGGGCTAACACACAGGAAAGTGAGAATATATTAGACTACATTCCAAAGGGGGTTACCCTGCTCCCGAATACATCCGGGGCAAGAAATGCAGAAGAAGCTGTTCGTATCGCAAGACTTAGTCAGGCAATGGGATGTGGCAATTTTGTGAAGGTAGAGATTATGAGGGATACGAAGTATCTCTTCCCAGATAATTATGAGACAGTGAAAGCAACGGAGATTCTTGCAAAAGAGGGATTTGTGGTATTGCCATATATGAATCCGGACTTAAATGTGGCAAGAGACCTTCAAAGTGCCGGTGCCGCGGCAGTTATGCCACTTGCGGCTCCGATCGGAAGTAATAAAGGACTGGCAACCAAAGAGATGATTCAGGTATTGATCGATGAAATTGATCTGCCAATTATTGTGGATGCAGGAATTGGTAAGCCGTCCCAGGCATGTGAGGCAATGGAGATGGGTGCAGCAGCGGTTATGGCGAATACAGCCATTGCAACGGCTGGAGATGTGCCGGAAATGGCGGCAGCATTTAAGCTGGCGATTGAAGCAGGAAGAAAGGCTTATCTTACCGGAATGGGACGTGTACTTGCCAGAGGTGGAAGTGCTTCTGATCCATTGACCGGATTTTTGCGTTAGGAGGACAGTTTCATGAATGAGGAAAACCAGGTCTATTTTATTGATAGTGATAAGCTGCCACCAGAGGCCTTAGAGAGAAAACACCGGTTAGAACAGGATCCGTCTTTTCGAACCAATCATATGGAATATATGGATGGAATGCAGGTGATTGAATCAGATATCAAGGATAAGGTATTACAGGCAATGGATGCATTTGATTATGATTCCTATACGGCAATGGATGTAGAACGTGCATTATCACATGAGACATGTTCGATTGAGGATTTCAAGGCGTTGTTATCACCGGCAGCGGCACCGTTCTTGGAGAGGATGGCGAGAAAGGCAGAAGAGATCACGAAGAATCATTTTGGCAATACGGTCTATATCTTTACACCACTTTACATTGCAAATTACTGTCAGAATTACTGTATATACTGCGGATTTAACTGCTATAACAATATTCGACGGAAGAAACTTACTATGGAGGAGATTGAACATGAGATGCAGGTGATCGCGAAGACCGGTATGGAAGAGATTCTCATCCTGACCGGAGAGAGCCGGACATATTCTGATGTTACTTATATTGGAGAAGCGGTGAAGATTGCCAGAAAGTATTTTAAGAATATTGGAATTGAGATCTATCCGGTCAATGTGGAGGAATATAAGTATCTGCATGAGTGCGGTGTCGATTATGTGACGGTCTTTCAGGAGACATACAATACGGATAAATATGAGACACTGCATCTGATGGGACATAAACGTGTGTGGCCGTATCGCTTTGATGCACAGGAGCGGGCATTGATGGGTGGCATGCGTGGTGCAGGGTTCTCGGCACTCTTGGGTCTGGATGATTTTCGCAAGGATGCTTTGGCAACGGCATTGCATGTCTATTACATTAACCGGAAATATCCACATGCGGAATTGTCATTGAGCTGTCCTCGTCTTCGACCGATCGTGAATAATGACAAGATTAATCCAAGAGATGTCGGTGAGAAGGAGCTTTGCCAGGTACTTTGTGCGTACCGTCTGTTCCTTCCATTTGCTGGTATTACCGTGTCAAGCCGGGAAAGTGCTACTTTCCGGAATGGAATCACAAAAATATGTGCGACAAAAGTCTCTGCCGGGGTATCTACGGGTATAGGAGATCATGAAGAGAAATACGAGGGCAAAGAGGATGCGGATGTCGGAGATGAGCAGTTCGAGATCAATGACAACCGTTCTTTTGCTTCTATGTATGAGGATATGGAGAAGGGCGGGTTGCAGCCTGTCCTGAATGATTATCTTTATGTCTGATATGTATGGACATACGATTGTAATTACGAATCGTTCGCTGGTGCAGGGAGATTTTTTGGAGCAGCTAAAAAAAGTCGCACGGTTGCATCCATATGCAATGATCTTGCGGGAAAAAGACCTGTCGGACGAGGAGTACGAGCAATTGGCAGAACAGGTATGGGCTATTTGTGAGGCAGAACAGGTACGTCTTTTTGTACATTCGAAAATAGAGATTGCGAAAAGAATCGGATGCCGGTGTATTCATATGACAATTCCGGGGATGCAAAGCCTGCCTGATTCAAAAGTGAAAGAAATGCAGGATTATTTTACACAGATCAGTATATCCTGTCATAGTTTGGAAGATGTGCAGTTGGCAGTTCGGTGTGGAGCAACACAGATTGTTCTTGGTACTATATTCGAGACGGAATGTAAGAAGGGACTGAAAGGAAAGGGCATAGCATTTGTAGAAGAAATATGCAGACAATGCCCGGTTCCGGTCTATGCCATCGGAGGAATTAATGAGAAACGTCTGCCACAGGTGATGGAGGCAGGTGTAGCGGGAGGCTGCATGATGTCCGGATTTATGCGGATGCAATAATATTTGTTCTATTTGGCAGAGGCAATGTGTCGGATAGAATCAGGATGTAAGAATAATATATGGTATTTCTTATGGGGCAACTTTACAAAAAGTTGTCCCATTGTTGTCTTCTGTGAAATAAATCGACAGATTTTTACCGATATGGTACAAATATAGACAGGAATGTGCGGTTGTGGAATGCGTTTACATGAAGAGTGAGAAATCATATGAAGAAAAAGAATTTCGTTATAGGAATATGGATAGTAGTAATGATCGGGCTACTGTATGGTTGCGGAAACAAAGAGAAAGAGTCAAAGAATGATTCTTCTGATCTTCCGGTTATTACAGTAGGCTGTGATGATTATTCCCCATATAGTTATGCAGATGTAGACGGTAATCTGACAGGAATTGATGTCGAATTGGCAAAAGAAGCTTTTTCACGTATGGGCTATGCACCCAAATTTGTGTTCATTAATTGGGAAGAAAAGAAGGAATTGTTGGGAAAAGGAGAGATTGACTGCATATGGAGTAGTTTCACTATGAATGACCGGGAGGAAGAATATAGCTGGGCCGGTCCTTACATGAAGAGCCGTCAGGTGGTAGCAGTGAATGAGAAGAGTGATATTCAGACTTTGCAGGATCTGGAAGGCAAAGTAATGGCGGTTCAGAGCACTACAAAACCGGAAGAAATTATTAGAAGTCATGATGGAACGATACCGGAACTTCGGAAAGTGATCTCTGTACAGAAGAGAGATCTGATATTTATTCTGTTAAGTAAGGGATATGTAGATGCATTAGCGGCACATGATGTTTCCGTACAACAATTTATGAAGGAGACCGGATTAAAGTTTCGAATATTGAAAGAGCCGTTACAGGAAGTGGATCTTGGTGTGGCATTTGACAAAGCCGATACAAGAGGTCTGAATAAGCAATTGACAGAGGTTCTTTCCGAAATGCAAAAAGACGGAACAACCGAGAAGATTATTGGTAAATATCTGTCTGACGCAGATACCTATCTGGAGGTGGAAGATGATGAAGAATAAGCAGATGGTATTATGGAAAAGACTCATACCGGTAGAGATCTTGATCGGTCTTGTTTTGATGATCATATCATTTCTGGTTGCGTCGAATATTGATATGGGAAAAGCACAGAGAGAACTTATTACTACAGTGGATTACATGAAAGAGCAGTGTAATGATAGTCAGATACGGGATCTGGCATCGGAGGCAAAGAGCCTGCTTCGGGTGACTGAAAGTGTAGAACAGATTCGTTGGCGTCTGGAATACGGAATGGAAGTGCAAGCAAATGGTGGAATTAACGACAGTATCCTGGGAGTGTATGCAAAGGACAGTTATCTGGATGGATTAATGTTGTTGGATGAACAGGGCAATGTTCAGGAACAATATGATTCGGCAGGACTTAGTTGCGAGGATATTTTGAAACAGGTTGATATGGGATCTTTGCTGGATACCATTGATTTTCAGGAAAAGAGTTATGCTGTGCGGATTGCATTAGAAGATGAATCACAGATTGATCTGGCTGCGGTAAGCCGTAAGGATGTCAAAGGGATATTGGTTGGATATTTCTATACCTCTGCAGAATATGCCCGCATTATCAATAATCCCATCCGGACGCTGGTGTCAGGATATGTACCGGATAATGACTGTACGATTGCAATCAGTTCCGGCAATGATATTCTCATTTCCAATGATCAGTCGTTAGAAGGAACGAAGGTAGATCTTTCTCAATATTTATGGAAATTGTATTAAGTATAATCGTCCCGGGGGAAAGGTTACGACGGTTGTAGATGTATTAGAAGAACATGATGGGATCTGTACCTATCGGTGGACGATTACCGATACCGGTGTCGGAATGGGTAAGGAATTTCTGCAACACATTTTTGAACCATTTGCACAGGAAAAGAATGATGCCCGCAGTGTCTATCAGGGAACCGGACTTGGAATGGCGATTGTAAAACGATTGGTAGATCAGATGGGCGGAGAGATTACGGTTACGAGTGAAAGTGGTGTGGGTACTACCTTTGTGCTTACGATTCCCTTTGAGATCGCTCCGGAGCCATCAAAGTTGCCGGAGACGGCCAATGTACCGGAGAGCGACATTCATGGTCTGCACCTGATGTTAGTGGAGGACAATGACCTGAATGCGGAGATTGCGGAGACTTTGCTGACAGACCAGGGAGCAGAAGTTACGACCGTACATGACGGACAGCAAGCGGTAGACTTATTTAAGGAAAGTCCGGAGGGAACATTTGATTTGATTCTGATGGATATTATGATGCCGGTTATGGATGGATTGGATGCGACCAGAGCGATTCGATCATTAGATCGGGCAGATGCTGCAACAATTCCGATTATTGCGATGAAGGCAAATGCATTTAAGGAAGATGCAGACAAGTGCATGGCAGCGGGAATGAATGCACATCTGGCAAAACCTCTGGATATGGAAAAAGTGAAACAGACGATACAGGAGCAGTTGCATCGTTGAATTTCGATTCATTAGGGTAGGATTCCATGGGCAATTTCTGGCGAAAGAACAGGGTAGATAAGAGCAGGTTTACGATGTAATGATTATAGCCTTAATTTATGATGTGACATACATATATGAAAGTATATATAATACAATTGTAACAGAAAGGAAGAGATACGGATGAAAGTATTGATCATTAACGGCAGTCCCAGAGTGCAAGGAAACACAACGGTGGCTGTAAAAGAGATGGAGAAAGTATTTGAAGAGAATGGCATTGAGGTAGATACCGTACAGATCGGCAACAAAGATGTCCGAGGATGTATTGCCTGCGGAACCTGTAGTACAAAAGGAAATCAAGCCGATGGTCAACCAGATTCTTCTGCATATCAGCAATACACCGGTAGAACTTGTAGAGTATTGCCAGAAGAATGGTATTGCAGTGGAAGCGTATTCACCGATCGCACATGGTGAGATTTTGAATCAGCCGGAGATTGCAGCAATGGCAGAAAAGTATGGAGTAACCGTACCACAGTTATGTATCCGGTATACGTTACAGCTTGGAACCATTTCCCTTCCAAAGACAGGCAATCCGGATCACATGAAGAGCAACGCAGAGGTTGATTTCGAGATCAGTGCAGAGGATATGGAGACATTGAAGAACTTCAAGAAGATTGAAAGCTATGGAGCTAGCAGCGGATTCCCGGTATATGGTGGAAGATTATAATACAGGAGGCAGGAATCATGAAGAAGATATTGATTGTCTATTATTCCTGGTCGAATGGAAATACAGAGCGTATTGCAAAGATGCTGCAACAGCAGGTTGGTGGTGATCTGTTAAAGATTGATACCGTAGAACCGTATAGCGGCAGTTATGATGATGTGGTAAGTCAGGGGCAGGACGAGGTGAACCGTGGATATGAGCCGGAGATTCAGCCTATCAGTGTAAATGTTGCAGATTATGATGTGATTGCAATTGGAACCCCTACCTGGTGGTATACGATGGCGCCGGTGGTATTGACGTTTTTACACAGTCAGAACTTTACAGGCAAGACGGTTGTTCCATTCATGACAAATGGTGGATGGCCGGGACATGTCATTAAAGATATGAAGAAGGCATGTAAGGGTGCCGATATTGCATGCGATATGCAGGTACAATTTGATTCTACGGGTGGAGATCATTTAGAGACACCAACAGAGCAGATTGAACAATGGATACAACAGGTGAAAGCATTATTATAAGTAAATACAAGAAATTCTCGTTGACGAATAGTGCGAATCATTATATAGTAATGAGAAGTTAGAAGACAACTCCTAGCAATAGGGGTTGTCTTGCGTTAGGAGAAGATATATGATTTTTAAGAAGCGGTTAATGCCGATATTGGATCCAAGGCATTTCTTATATGGCTGATAAATGATAATATATTTGGTTTGATAAGGAGTGTATGATGAATAATCCAATAAAAGATTTAACAATAAAGGAATGGATACTTTGGTTAGGTTCATTGATGATCGTGATCATTTCCAATCTGGTATCAGGTGATGTCGATGTGCTGACTTTAGTTGCGGCATGTGTCGGAATCACCTCGCTGATCTTTGCAGCGAAAGGCAATGTATGGGCGCAGATATTGATGGTGGTATTTAGCATTTTATATGGTATCATATCCTGGCGGTTCCGCTATTGGGGTGAAATGATCACCTATCTTGGAATGACAATGCCGATGGCGATATGGTCAACGATCACATGGATTAAGAATCCAGCAGAGAATGGCAAAGAAGTTGCCATTCAGAAATTGAATCGTAAACATATTGCAGGCCTTCTGTTCTTTGGAACAATAACGACGGCGGTGTTTTATTATATCCTGTATGTGCTTAAGACACCGAATATCGTGTTCAGTACAATATCGATTACGACCAGTTTTCTTGCTGCATCGCTTACGATGTTACGGTCTTCGTATTATGCGCTTGGATATGCATCGAATGACATTGTGTTGATCGTATTGTGGGTGTTGGCTTCCATGGAGAATCCGGCTTATATTCCGGTAGTGGTGAATTTTGTGATCTTCTTCTTTAATGACATGTATGGATTTGTAAGCTGGAAGAAAAGAGAGCGTGTTTGCAGCACGACAGCGAATTGAGTGGAAAGAAAGGTGAGACAATATGGATTGTGAAGAGGTAAGAATAGATATGCGGATACCAGATCCGGAGAACAGAGCATAGAACAGGAGAGCAGTACAGGTAATGTATCAGTTGAATCATACGATACCATATTGCAAAAACAGACAATATTATTGAATAAAATGAATGAAAATTGCAAAAATTATATTTATATTGTTGAAAAATCATTATAAAGGGAATAAAATAATATTGTAACGCTATTATGAATGGAAAAGGGGCAAACATATGTTAATTCAATTTACAGTAGAAAACTTTTTGTCTATTAGAGATAAAGTATATTTAAGTCTTGAACCATCAAGGGATAGTGAGCATCCAGAGAATCTTATTACAAAGGGAGATTACACAGCGGTTAATTCAGTTGCTATCTATGGCGCAAATGCGTCTGGAAAGAGTAGTCTGTTTAAGGCGATTACAATTGCATTAAATATGATAAGAAGTTCTAATAATGTGCAGATTACAGATAAGCTGCCCGTTGTGCCGTTCAAATTTGATTATGAATCAAGAAATAAGCCAACATCTTTTGAGTTTACTTTTATTGCAAGAGATGGTAAGAAATATATTTATGGATTTAGTGCAACAATAGAAAAGATAGTTGAAGAGTATCTGTATTGCTATAATACAGCAAAGCCGACTTTATTGTTTGATCTGAATGAAAATGAAGAGCCTAAATTTAATAGAGCATATAAAGTGAAACTTGAGGCTGCCTATCAGATGAATACAGTTAATAAGTTATTTCTAGCCACGGCAACTACATGGAATGTGGAATGTACAAAGGCTCCGTTCGAATGGCTGGCAGGAGGAATTGATACCTTCACAGATGTAATGGAATTAAGCGGGGTTGCTTTTGATAAATATCGTATAGATGAAGATAAGAAATATATAGAGTTTACAAAGAGTCTGCTAAAACAGGCTGATATTAATATTAGTAGCATTGAGGTGGCTACGAAAGAAGTGATGGGCGGACCGGTACCTCCATTTCAAATTGTTATTCAAGGAAAAGTGCTGCCATCAAATGAAGGGAAGCATTATGATGTTGAGATTACAACAGGACACACGGTTGTAGATGAAAATGGAGAGAAAACAGAATTTTCACTTACACTTCAAGAGGAATCGGTTGGAACGCAATTATTGTTTTTCTATGGACCGTTATTAAAGGATGCATTTGAAAAAGGAAAGACAATTATTCTTGATGAAATTGATAAAAGTATGCATCCAAGTTTAGTGAAATTTATTATGAATCTTTTTAGAGATCCGGATATAAATAAAAATGGAGCACAGTTGATTGTAACAACACATGAAACAGGCATCCTTTCTTTGAACATGTTTCGAAGAGATCAGATTTATTTTACAGAGAAAGATTCAAGAAATGGCGTAACGGATTTGTATTCGCTTGATGAATTTTCTGTTCGAAAGACGGAAAATATTGAAAAGGGTTATTTAATGGGAAGATATGGAGCAATCCCATTCCTCCAAGCAGGGGAGGTGCTTTGATTGGCAGATAGAAACTTTCAAAAGAAGAAGAGAAATGATGTTAAGCGTAAGAGAAAACCTGTCATGATTTTTACAGGGGAGGGTAAAAATAAAACAGAAAAACAGTATTTTCTATCTTTTCAAGAGCAGCATGGTAAATACTCTATTCAATTTGTAAATACAGGTTTTGATACAGATCCTGCAGGAATTCTCAGACCACGTTTACAGGAGGCAGACAAGAATGTAAAGAAGTTAATGGCACACTATGCATCTATAGGTGTGAAATGGGGAGAGGTGGACTGCAATCCGATGACAGATGTTACAGAAATTCTAAAAGAATTGGATGTGATCTGATAATTATAACGTATCAATGTAATACCTATATAATCAAAAAGACTGCTCTTTCACAGGAAAGTGTTGAAAAGGCAGTCTTTTGGCATTACAGGGTAGCTTTGTAGTTCATGCCCCATTCCTGCATTGCATTGAGGATCGGACGCATAGATTCACCAAGATCACTTAGTGCATATTCTACCCGTGGAGGAACTTCTGGATATACGGTTCTCGTAATCAATCCATCCTCCTCCATGGATCGCAGGCTATCGGTCAGTACTTTCTGGCTGATACCTTCTAAACTTTTCTTTAATTCATTGAATCTCCATGGACGTTCTAAGAGATTCCGTATAATCAATAATTTCCATTTACTTCCAATCAGTTGTACAGTGGTTGCAACTGGACATTCTGGTAATTCATCTTTTGTCAGCATAAGTTTTTCTCCTTCAAAAGTTCATAATATGATGTAAGTTTCAAATGTAGTGTAGCATACGATTTTGTATCTGTCTATTGGTTACAAAAAGGTGCCTATGTAATAAAAAAGTGCGTACTTTTGCAAATGATATGAAGCTGGTAATCTAAGACTGCAACGAGGCAGACGCCTACGAAATCATTTATTACAGGAGGTAACGAAAATGGCATTATCAAACATTGCAGGATGGAATGAGGACAACCCTCGCCGTTTCAATTCTGCTTTTACAGAACTGTGATAAAATTGATAGATTAATTTGACACCAAATGTATTCTTCATGCCTTGTTTCCTCGTATAATAAGTGTATAGCCAGTAGAAATGATGGTTATGCACTTATCCTTTCTATAGATTTATAGATGATCTGAGACACCTGGGATAACCCCTTTCCATCTCATCTACATTGGTTATTAGTTACATTGGTTATTCTGTGGTATGATATCAGCAGAGTCTGATGTCTAGAGGCACTGCTTATTTTCCTTTCAGCCCGGTCTCCGGTGCCTGCTTATGGAGCTTTCAGCCTGATTCATATGTCATATTCCGCTTACACAGATGTTTCATCCCCTGACGTATAGCACCAGCAAAAGAGCTGTCAAGGTGCATGCTTATTACGCGAGGTTTCGGTCAGCATATGATTCCCAGGATAAACCTTTAACTTCAGGTTCCAAGAATACTTAATCGGAAAGGTGGGTGATATCATGATTAAGATTAACCCTTTATCTACGCTTTACGTCGGTATTGACGTCAGTTCAAAATCCAACTACGTTTGTGCTTTGGATTTTTACAAAAATAAATACATAAACTCTTCTTTTGCTAACAATCAGCCAGGAGCTGAAGAATTAGCTTTGAAGATACTTGAGTGTTTAAAAGAACACCCTGACATAAATACTGTTGTTGCTGCTTTAGAGTTTACTTCTGTTTACAGCATTCATATCGCTAACTATCTTTCTTCCTGCGAAGAACTGATGCATTTTAAACCTTATGTTTTTGTTCTCAATCCTAAATGTACTGCAAACTACAAGAAAAGCTATATAGGGCTTGGTAAATCTGATCCTATCGATGCTTTTGTTATTGCAGACTATGCCAGAGCCGGAAACATTGAATCCGAACCATGGCGTGGCAGCCAGTTTCTGGCTTTGAAACGTCTCACCAGGCATCGTCTTCATCTCGTTGAATGCATGACCAGAGAGAAAACTTATCTCGTTTCCAATCTTTATCTGAAATTCAGTGAATTACAGATGCTTGAAGGAGATGAACAACCTTTCTGCGATATATATGGAGCAACTTCTTCCAGTGTATTAATGGAATACCTCTCTCCAGAAGAAATCATAGATTCCTCTGAAGAAGATCTGATTGCATTCCTTGCTGAAAAGAGTCGCAACCGCATTAAAGATATTGGCAAGACCGCAGATTTATTAAAGAAAGCTGCCAGAGTATAAAGTTATAATTAAATATGTACAATAAATATTAAATAAGAATGTACAAATGTTATGATATATGAGTTATAAGGAGGAACTCATAATGATATTAA
>CACWQE010000055.1 GCA_902762905.1 uncultured Lachnospiraceae bacterium
CCGGTACTTGGCGAGGTGTTTTCGAGCCTAGTACCGCTGCGAGTGATGAGTAGCGAGAGCGTGCCTGCTATGATATGTTATATCCCAAACAACCGATTTAAAAACTAATATTTCGCGCGTCCATTTCACTTACGCTGTGCAAGGGGATTAATTCTTAAAGCTGTGAATTGGTGCCGGAATCCGTCCACCACGATTAATAAACGCATCACAGCTATATTCATTTACCTTCATAATTGGTGCATATCCAAGAAGTCCACCGAACTGTAATGTCTCGCCAGCCTTCTTGCCAACAGCAGGAATGACACGAACTGCAGTTGTCTTCTGGTTTACCATACCGATTGCCATCTCATCTGCAATCAGACCAGAGATAGTAGTTGCCTTGGTATCACCAGGAATGGCGATCATATCAAGACCTACAGAACAGACGCAGGTCATAGCCTCTAACTTCTCGATCGTAAGGGCACCACAACTTGCAGCATCGATCATTCTCTGATCCTCGGATACCGGAATAAACGCTCCAGAAAGTCCTCCGACATAAGAAGATGCCATAACGCCGCCCTTCTTTACCTGATCATTTAACAACGCAAGGGCTGCTGTTGTTCCAGGCGCACCTGCATATTCCAAACCGATCTCCTCTAAGATCTCACCAACACTGTCACCAACAGCCGGCGTTGGAGCAAGGGAAAGATCAATAATGCCAAATGGAACACCCAATCTTTTAGATGCTTCCTTTGCTACTAACTGTCCGACACGAGTTACCTTGAAAGCAGTCTTCTTAATGGTCTCGCAAAGAATCTCAAAGTTCTGTCCACGAACCTGCTCTAAGGCACGCTTTACTACACCCGGACCGGATACACCGACATTGATGATACGATCTGCCTCGGTTACACCATGGAAAGCACCTGCCATAAATGGGTTATCATCCGGTGCGTTACAGAATACAACAAACTTAGCCGGTCCGATACAATCGCGATCTGCGGTAAGCTCTGCACTTTCCTTTACAATCTCACCGATTAATTTGACAGCATCCATATTGATACCGGTCTTGGTAGAACCAACATTGACACTACTACATACAAATTCAGTTACATTTAATGCTTCCGGAATGGAACGGATCAACATCTCATCATACTGTGTCATTCCTTTGGAAACTAAAGCAGAATATCCACCGATGAAATTCACTCCAACGGTCTTAGCTGCCCGGTCTAACGTCTTAGCAATTTCAATATAATCTGCACTGGATTTACAGCAGGAGCTTCCTACCATAGCGATCGGAGTTAAAGAAATACGCTTATTTACAATTGGAATACCAAATTCTGTCTCTAATTCTTTACCTACCTTTACCAGATCCTTTGCAGAAGTGGTAATCTTATCATATACTTTATCGCAAGTAGTCTTTAAATCATCTGTAATGCAATCCAGCAAAGAGATACCCATAGTGATCGTACGCACATCTAAGTTCTCCTCATGAATCATTGCATTTGTTTCCATTACTTCACTAATATTAATCATATGTCTTCCCTCTTACTATCTCTAGATTAAAGTTTTCAAAATGCTTCGCGCTTTGCGAACTAATATCTTTTTATTTTTTATAATCTATGCATCATATCGAAGATATCTTCCTGCTGTAATGTGATCGTTACTCCGATCTCATCTCCGATCTTCTTAAGTTCTGATGCGATTGTTGCGAAATCTTTATCTGATTCCTGAATGTTCACAATCATGATCATGTTAAACCAATCTTGAACAATCGTCTGTGCGATGTCTAAGATATTGATCTGGTTACCTGCAAGATACTGACACACATGAAAGATAATACCTACTTTGTCCTTACCTACTACTGAAATTACTGTCTTCTTCATAATATCGTTCTCCTCGTATAAGATTTGAGTACATATTGCACCCGGGTTATGTATATTCTAAGGTATACCGCATCCGAAGCCGCATCCCGGCAACTTTAAATGAAGTAACCCTAACATGCACTTATTATTCTAACACTCAATGACAGTAGAACAATGCTCTCTGCTTGCTACCATCAGATTGAAATCTCTATAATCATTACTATATGGATTGCCCAATAATTCATCCTTCACTGCTTCAAATGCAAGTTCCGGATAATTATTCTCCTTACTCAGATGTCCTAAATAAATACCCTTGATATGTTCATTTAACAAAGACCGGACAAGCTGACCGCCTCTTTCGTTAGACAAATGTCCTTTCTTGCTCAAGATGCGTTGTTTCAATGGATATGGATATGGGCCTACCTCCAACATACGTATATCATGATTGGCTTCTATTAACATCGCATCTGCGCCTGATAACGCATCTACCACATGCTCATCAAAGTCTCCAAGGTCGGTAGCGATTGACACTTTCTTGTCATCCTGCATCAGTGTATAGCAGACCGGATCTGCGGCATCATGCCAGGTGCTGATTGGTTTCACCCACATATCTTTGATCTGAAAACTCTCTTCTGGTGCAATTCCATGAAAGAGACTCATATCCACTTTGCCAAGGCTCTTATAATTCGCAACTGCCTCTAATGTCTTCGGTGTTCCGTACACAGGTATCCCGAACTTACGCAATATTACTCCTAAGCCAGCTATATGATCACTGTGTTCATGTGTGACCAAAATGCCGTCAATCTCTTCCGGTTTGATCTCAAGATTCGTAAGTGCCTCTATGATCTTCTTCGCACTCACCCCGACATCTACCAGAATATGGGTATTCTCTGAACCAACATAAATAGAATTGCCACTGCTGCCACTATATAAACTGCATAGTCTCATTTGTAATCTCCTAGTTTCAAACATTCGGACATAGTATAGCACATTTTATGGGATTCGAAAAGAACATTATACAATATCTTGATTCTTTTGTTCTTTCGCAAGGGATTTCCATTCCGCATACACCTTAGGCTCTACTTTGTGTTCTAAAAATACACGAAGGCTTTCCGGCAATTTGTCTGCTATATCATACGTATTGCCCGCAACCACTGCATCCCCAGACAACACCTGTTCCACAATCGCACGCATATCTGGACTCTCCATACATTCAATTGCAATCCGGTCTTCTAACAAGAAGAACTTAATTCGTCTGCTAATACCTTCTCCCGGAAAAATAATATCTAATAAAATAACAGCATGATCTTCCTCATCCGTAGCAGGCATGATCCGTACAGCAATCTCTTTCGTATCAGAACCAACCGATAATGTCTGATAACAGAATATATCTGCACCCGCTCTCATCTCAATCTGATCTCTCCGTCCCTCTTTTCGGCTACGCTCACGGTAAAATGTAACAACAAGCCCCTTCTCTTTCTTCCGAAAGATCATATCCGATACATGAAATGGCGGATACTGATACATGCCCTGCAACATATACGGAAACAGCTTAAACGTTGCACCATTTACATGTAGTCTTTTCCGGTCAAATACATTACAAAGCTCCAGCACCTGTTGTTCTCTCATCCGGTGTTCCCGTTCCTGTTCCTTGCAATATAACAGATATGGTTGACGTGTAGAATATTCTTTCAGCGAATATCCCTTTTGAAATGCCAGCATATACTGCATGAGACGCCGATAATTGTTCTGTTCTTTCCAGATATTATCAACATGATATATCGCATCATCCGTCATGTAATCAATCACCTTGCGAACCAATACCGAATCCGGAAACATTTTATCACTATGGGCATTCATCGCGACAACAAGGTGTCTCTTCTCATCAAATATCACATGCTGGCCAAACATACCACTTAACATAGTAAGATGCTTTGGCAGGTGCCAGATCTGATACCCGTATCCTGTTGACAAAGCATCTGCATTCTGCTCTACATTCGTCCTCTTCATCTCCCGGATAAATGTTGGTCTGATCAATTGTCTGCCCCCATATGCACCATCATTCTCAAGAAAGATTCCAATTTTTAACATACTTTCCAGAGAAAAATGTAACCCCCAGCCGCCTCGCTCAATCCCCATCGGACACACTTCCCACTCTACCTGATGAATACCAAGTGGCGTAAATAAACGATCTTTCAGATAATCAACCAGACTACAGCCTGTCACTTTAGTAAGGATTGCAGCAAGCATATACGTATTCATGCTATTATAGATAAATCTGCTGCCGGGTTCATACTGACAATCCGATAATAAAAACGCCTTCACCCAGTCTTGTTCCGTTACCGATGCAATCTCATTGCATTTCGAACAGGATGTCATGGTAAGTAAATGATATAACGTAATCCTTCTGGTATATTTGGGTGTCAGCAGATTATCATATTCCGGGAAAAAAGATAATACCAGATCATCTTTCGTCAACAAATGTTCTGATATTGCAAACATAACTGCAATTGCGGTTATTGTCTTACAAGTGGAATTTGTGATTCTGGGATTTCGTTCCGAATAAGGTGGGCGATATCCCATACACAATTTTCGTTCTCCTCTTGCAATTGCAATTCCATCTAATGCACATAAAGGATCGGTCATAATACTTTTCAAAAATTCCAATGTCTTCCCTGCATGTAAGGATAATTGTAAAGAAGTTCCTGATTCTAATGACTGGTTGTTACCATCCTGAATCTGATGATATTCTGTTTTGGGACAACTCAATACATCGCCATCCTGAAAATTATCTTTTATCTTCGTCAGGTAATTCATTCCCATAAGCTGTCTTGGAATATTCATAATTATACCCTTTCTACTTACCCGGTTTTGCTTTAATCACAGTCTCTTCCTCTAACTGCGACGCTTTCTTAATTACCAGTGCATCCGGCATATAACGTCCAAGTCCCGTTACACTACAGGACTTCGTAATATAATTACCGTTATACCACATAACAGAAGAACTTCCACCATCCATATTCATCGCCTGATATGCCTTGTAATCCATCAGGATATTCTTACAATCTTCTACCGTACAGCCAAGACTATATCCTACCTGACGACCATCAATCACAAGCATCAGAATATCTCCACGTTTACTTTGTCCGATCGTGGTTCGTGGCTGGATTCCCATACCAAATGTACCATCTACCACACTCTTACCATCTACGATCAGAGACGGCAGGAATTCAACTCCCCATTTATAATTCTCTACGTCATCCGCAGGATAACTGCTTACATACATCAGATTATTCTTCTTCATTCCACAAAATCGCCATGTGGCATCCTTGGATGGGCTTCCATATTCAACTCCATCAATGATCATAGAGCCTTTGACCTGACCACCGGTTCCAACTCCATCTACATCTTTGAATCCGCTGGCATTTACTACCAAAAGAGCATCCAGACTTTCTCCAAAAGAACCTGCTTCCTGTCCATAAGAGCCAAGTGCACTTGACTTGGCAAGTTCCACCTGGTCCGGATTCTTTTCAATTGCTAACTTTCCTTTGAATCCGTCCCCTTCAACTGCCACAATGAGTAAATGATTGAGCGTATCTATTACTAAAATAGAATCTCCATTTACTGTCTCAAGTCCTAATTTCTCATCGAAGTCTTCGATCTGAATATTGTCATAACCATCTTTCGTCAGTTCTTTATGTTCCTTAAAATATTGTTTCACTGAATCAGAATCCAATTCCCAATAGATGTCAAAGAAATCTTTCGTACTAAGGTCTTCTAATTCTTCTTCCCAATGACTATCTGCATTTGCCTGTTTGTCCAGATTTTTCTGCCGGTTTGCCATAACCTCATCAATCACGCTTTGAGGAAAAAATAAAGTTGCCAGCCATTGATGACTGTTCGTCGTCATTGCCGTTTCAATATAGATCGTACGCCATTTTGCAATGAATGGAATCTTAGAATATACTACTGTCAGATACATACCACACAGAATACAACATGCAATGCCGATACGGATTACCCAATCTTTCCACGTTGCCTTTTCATGTTTCTTTTTAACCTTCTGTTCTGACTCTTCTGTCAAGTCCGTTTCTTTATTAGCTGGAGTTAAATTTGGTATTTGTATCTTCTGTGCACGGTTGTCAGATTCTGCTTTTTTCTTCGATTTGGAATTGTCCCCTACAATAGAATCCCAATCCAGGATTTCTATCTCATTGTCGCTTGTGTATTTGTCCTTTTTTTCCATAATTATGTCCTTTTAAAAGTTCATTGCCTCCAGATACCTTGTCTGAAATTGTGGCAGATTTGCTAATTCCAGACACTTTGTTCGTTCTTTGATCACAGAGCATGTCTCCCTCATGTTCTGTGCATCCTGTAAAAACATAGTAGCTCCCTCTAAAGAGGAATTCCCCGATATAATAATTTTCCCCTTTAGTTCTTTCGGTAACAATCCAACTGTAAATGCATCCCTGACATCCATATAGAATCCCATTCCACCACTCACATAGACATTATGGATATCCTGCCAGCTAATTCCTGCTTCTTCAACCAGACAGCAGATTCCAGCATAGATGGCACCTTTCGCTAACTGAAAGTTTCTGACATTATGTTGTCGGATCACAAAATTACGATCAATCACAATCCCTTTTTCAAAAAAAGGAGCTGCAATCAGACCATTTACATCAATTAAGTGTCGTTTCACACAACTTGCAATTGCATGGATACTCTCGCTTCCATATGCCGCACCGGACAAAACATGATCAAAGACCGGCCCACATGCAGTAGAAGAAGCATATCCATGTTGGTTATTCAACAACAGCAATTCTCCATTGGTTCCAAGGTCAACCAACAAATCGTAGGTGTGTCCTGTTCCCATTTGCAAATAGACGGCTCCACTTAAGATATCCGCCCCTACAAAGGCAGACAAACCTGGCAGATAATGAATGACTATCTTCTGATCATTCCATGTATGAATCTCATCTGCCTCATTCAGATCAACCGGATGAAATGGTGCCTTAGCAAGCCCTTCTACCGACAATCCACGAAGGATATGCTGCATGGTCGTATTGCCACTGATCACAATCTGATCAAGATATTGCATATTCCCCTGTAAGGTCTGTTCCAGTTGTTCCTGCAAAGCACTCCATACAATGTCCCGCAGTCTTATTGCCATCTCTTCCTCCTGCATGCAATGCTGGATTCTGGTAATCACATCTGCACCATATCTGCACTGTGGATTTGCAAAGGATATCTCTGCTATCTGTTCCCTTGTTATAAGATCCAAACACCGTATTGCAATTGTTGTCGAACCAAGGTCAACCGCCGCACCAATGCGGCGGGATTGCTGTGCTTTCATCTACATCCGGCTCCTTTGTCTATTAGAATATATTCTTAGGACTCTTCTCCATTGGACGGTAGCCTTTCTCAGACAATACCTGAATAATACGTTCCTTATGCTCCGGACCAAATGCCTCTAACGTAATGATCAATTCCACAGCCGAATTACGATTCAGGCTGACAAACTGATTATGCTCAAGCTTGATAATATTACCCTGCATTTCAGCAATGATAGAGCTGACATTCTTAAGCTCACCCGGCTTATCCGGTAACAATACAGATACAGTAAAGATTCTGCTTCTTGCAAATAATCCGTGCTGTACAACCGATGCCAATGTAATAACATCCATGTTACCGCCGCTTAAGATGCAGACAACCTTCTTGTCCTTCACATTTAATTGCTTTACAGCTGCTGCCGTCAGCAATCCGGAGTTCTCCACTAATAATTTGTGATTTTCCATCATATCCAAAAATGCAACCACTAACTCACTGTCATCCACCGTAATGATCTCGTCAATATTCTGCTGGATATATGGGAAGATCTTGCTTCCCGGTGTCTTAACGGCTGTACCGTCTGCAATCGTATCTACAGCCGGAAGTGTAGTTACCTGACCATTCTTCAAGGATTCCTTCATGCAGGCTGCTCCGGCTGGCTCCACACCAATTACTTTGATGCTTGGATTCAGCATTTTGGCTAATGTGGATACACCCGTTGCTAATCCACCACCGCCGATTGGAACCAGAATATAATCTACAGTTGGCAATTCCTTAATGATCTCCATTGCAATAGAACCTTGTCCGCACGCAACATCCTCATCATCAAATGGATGGATAAATGTATATCCCTTATCTTCTGCTAACTCTAAGGCATACTGGCAGGCCTCATCATAGACATCTCCATATAGAATGACATCTGCACCATAAGACTTCGTGCGATTGACCTTAATCAGTGGTGTCGTTGTTGGCATAACAATTGTCGCCTTAACGCCATATGCCTTGGCAGCAAATGCAACACCCTGTGCATGGTTACCAGCAGATGCCGTAATCAATCCTTTGTTACGATCTTCTTCGGATAAAGTTGAAATCTTATAATATGCACCACGAATCTTATATGCACCCGTTACCTGAAGATTCTCTGGTTTGAAATATACCTTATTACCACTTACTTCACTGAAATAATCACTGTAGATCAATGGGGTTGGTTTCACTACCTTCTGTACGGTATTGTAAGCTTCCTCAAATTTCTCTAATGTTAACATGTCATCCTCCTTTTATTCCTCATCCGGTACAAGAATCTCAATATCGCTTCTTGTATCCATGTCTGCAAATAACGCATTCACATAGCTTTCCGGATCAAACTTCTGTAAATCGTCAATCTGTTCTCCTACACCAATGTACTTCACCGGTACACTCAATTCGGATTGAATTGCAATGGCAATACCACCCTTTGCGGTTCCATCTAACTTCGTTAAAATAATACCATCAATCTTAGTAACGGTACTGAACTGTCTTGCCTGTTCTAATGCATTCTGTCCGGTAGAACCATCCAGTACAATTAATGTCTCCAGATGTGCGTCACCGTATTCCTTCTCGATGATACGTTTCATCTTGGCTAACTCATCCATCAGGTTTTTCTTATTGTGAAGTCTTCCGGCAGTATCTACTAATAAGATATCTACATCTCTGGCAGCTGCCGCCTTGACTGCATCGTAAGTAACAGCTGCCGGATCAGAACCTTCCTGCTGGGAAATGATCTCAACGCCGGCACGATTCGCCCAGGTCTTTAACTGATCGATTGCGGCTGCACGGAACGTATCTGCCGCACACATCATAACACGTTTGCCACGCTTTTTATACTGCGCCGCTAATTTGCCGATGGATGTTGTCTTACCAACCCCGTTGACACCAATGATCAGCATAACCGTCTTCTGATCTTCAAAGTCGTATGCAGAATCTTCCACTAACATTTGCTCTTTGATAATGTTAACGACCAGCTCCCGACACGCTTCTACTTCTTTAATATGATTCTTCTTTACCATATCTTTGAGATTGTCAATGATCCGTTCCGTCGTATCTAATCCAAGATCTGCCATGATCAACGTCTCTTCTAACTCATCATAGAAATCTTCATCAATACTGGAAAAACCGGAAAACAACTGATTGAAGCTTTCATTGATACTGTTTCTTGTCTTGGTAAGTCCTTCCTTTAATCTGGCAAAGAAACCTTTCTCTTTCTCCGCCGGAGCTTCTTCCTCCGTAGTTTCTTCTTCGACAAATTCCTCCTCGGCAGGCTCTTCTGCTGATTCTTCTGTCCGATCCGTATCTACATCATCAGAATCAAAGTTCCCTGATACCTCGACATCTGTCACATCAGATTCTTCGTTTTCTGTTATGCTATTTCCAGCATCAGAAGCTTCCTGCATATTCTCCATTTTACTTGAATCCACATCACTTTCCGAATACTCTGCACGCTCTCCGGCATTCATTGAATCGCTGACTTCCTGTTCTTCCGATGTCATCTGTTCACTCTGTAATGACTCGTCAAGCTTCTCTTCTACTTCCTCATCTTTTTTCTTTTTCTTGAAAAAATCAAACATATGCTCACTCCTTTCATATCATCCTTAATCTAACCCACCAGTATCTAACTATCCGGTAATTACATATTAATCATCTAATTCGTTTTCAATCAGATTGACAGAAACTAATGTAGACACACCTTTCTCCTGCATGGTGATACCATAGAGAACATCCGCTGCCTCCATCGTTCCTTTTCTATGTGTGATAACGATAAACTGTGTATCCTTTGTCAGCTTATTCAGATACTTGGCATATCTTGTAACGTTAGAGTCATCCAATGCCGCCTCAATCTCGTCTAACAGACAGAACGGAGATGGTTTCAGGCTCTGGATTGCAAATAAAAGAGCAATCGCAGAAAGTGCTTTCTCACCACCGGATAACTGCATCATATTCTGTAATTTCTTTCCAGGTGGCTGTGCAATGATACGGATTCCTGCCTCTAAGATATCCTCACTGTCTACCAGTTCCAAAGTAGCTTTACCACCACCGAACAATTCACGGAATACCTTGTCAAACATAACCTGAATCTCCTGAAATTTCTGTTCAAACTGTGTCCGCATCGCAGTATCTAATTCCGATATGATCTGCAACAGGTTCGTCTCCGCTTTCACAATGTCGTCATGCTGTCCCTTTAAGAACTCATAACGTTCGGATATGATCTTATAATCTTCGATTGCATTAACATTGACATCTCCTAACGCCTTAATCTTCGACTTCACAGCCGCTACTTCCCGTCGCAAGCTGTCAAGATCATTCAGTGTTGCATCCTTCAATTCCAAGGCAGACTGATAAGTAAGTTCATATTCTTCCCACATGTATTTGCTTAAGGAATCTGCCTTCTCACTGATCTTCTCTACCTGTGCTGACAGCTTAAATGCAGACTTATCTAACTTCGTGATCTCTTCATTCAACTGCTCGCGTTTGGTAAAGAACTCTTTGTGCTTGGCATTCAGATCTTCCTTGTCTGCAATATCTTTGGCAAGCGTAGCCTCTAACTCGGCGATTGCCTTCTGGTCTGCATCAATCAAAACCTTAAAATGATTGATCTTAGCCACTAATTCTTCAATAGCTCTGCCCGAATTACTCATCTGTGAGCGATATAGTTCCAACTCTTCCTTTAACTTATTCTCTTCGGTACGGATTCTTCTCAGATTCTCAATCAGGAAATCATCCTGCTGCTTCATTGTATTGAACTCTAACATTAAGTCCGATACCTTTTCATTAGCATGCTTTAATTCCTCTTTCTTAAAGCCTACCTGCTCTTCTAACTCAGTAATCCGTTCCTCTAATGCTTTCTTCGCTTCTTCTGCCTGCTTATGGTTATCATAGAGTTCATTCTTGTTCTGATTGATCTCCTCAATCTGTGCCTCTAATTCCTTATTCTCTTTGTTCACCGATGCAAATGCATTCGCTGTTTCGGCAAGATTTTTTGATACCTGCTCAATGTTCATCGTTACAGTATTCTTCTGTAAGTATAACTCCTGTAATTGCAGGTTGGCATCTTCCTTCTGCGTCTTCAATGCCTCTCTTGTCGTACGAAGCTCTGTCTCTTCTTTGGTTGCATTGGCAATCTCATTATTCAACTCTGTAAGGGTCTTGGAAAGTTCGTCTAACTCACGTTTTCTACCCAACAGATTGGAAGAATTCTTAAAGGCACCACCTGTCATTGCTCCACCCGGTGTCAATAACTCGCCTTCTTTGGTAACGATTCGAAGACTCTGGTGGAACTTCCGGTTCACCGCAATGGCATTGTCGATCGTATCTACTACCAGAATCCGTCCTAATAAATGATTCGTTACGGCACTATACTTGTCATGTACCTTCACCAGATCTTTGGCAAGTCCAATCACACCCGGCTCCCGCAATGCTTCTTTGTTCGGAAAATCACCATTTCTGCCACCAATGGTTGTGAGCGGAAGAAATGTTGCACGACCGAAACGATTCTTCTTCAGAAATTGAATCAACTTCTTGGCGGTATTCTCATTGTCGGTAACAATATTCTGAATACTTCCGCCAAGTGCCGTCTCAACTGCAATCTCATATTCCTTATTCACTTGAATAATATCAGCTACAACACCGATGATTCCCGGATCATGCTCCTTCTGCTCCATCACACGCTTAATAGAATTACCATAGCCGTCATAACGCTCCGTAATATTTCGAAGTGCTTCTAATCGTGACTTCACACTGCTGTATTCATTATTCGCCTCGAATAAGCGTTTCTTATTCTCATTAGTTGCAATTGTATTCGAATCTAACTGCGTATCCACTTTCTCAAGATCCGCTAATATGGTTGCAACTTTCGTCTCAATCTCCGTTAAAGAGGTGTTGTGTTTGTCGTACTCTTCCTTATCTTTCTGCTCATCGGACTTAAACTGCAGAAAACGCTGATTAAGCTGTGTCTTACGATAGCTGATATTCTCCAACATCGCATCATACCGGCCAACTTTCGCTTTCAGATTCGCACCATCATTCAGATATTCAATAATATCGCCCTTGCTCTTCTCAATCTCATCCTGCAGGTTTGCAATCTCTTCTTCAATGCCCTCACTGACAGCACGTGCCTCTTCCACCACATCATCGGCACTATCCATCTTCTCGTCTAAGACAGCCTTCTTCTCCTGAAACTCATGTTTCTCTTTCTCCTGTGCCGCTAATGACTGATTGATACGATCGATCTGTTCACTCATATGTACATCTGTCGACTTGGCATTCGAGATCTGCTGATTCAATACATTCACTTCACCTTCGTTACGTTCATTCTGTAACTTCAATTCGTGAATCTTGTTCTTGTTCTCATCAATAGACAGATTACACTGCTCTAAGACTGTCTCTATCCGTTCATACTCATTCTTCGTATCTTCGAATTCTTTCTTCAGACGTTCACTGTCTTCATTCACAATATGTAATCGTTCTTCATTCTCCTTAAGGTCTGACTCAATCTTCTCATTTTCCAAAAGGAATGCATTTACATCAAATCGTTTTAATTCGCCTTTATATAAGAGATATTTCTTAGCAACCTCAGACTGCTTCTCTAATGGACCAACCTGCTTCTCTAATTCGGATAATATGTCGTTGACACGGCTTAGATTCTCGCGTTCAGCTGCTAACGACTTCTCAGTTGCCGCCTTATTCTTCTTATACTTCACAATACCGGCAGCCTCGTCAAATAACTCTCTTCGCTCTTCCGGCTTACCGGACAAGATCCGTTCTACCTGACCCTGACCAATGATAGAATATCCTTCCTTACCAATACCGGTATCAAAGAATAACGAATTCACATCCTTCAAACGACTGACTGTTCCATTGATCAGATATTCACTTTCACCGGAACGATAGACACGTCGTGCCACCGTTACTTCCTCATAATCAATCGGAAGAGAATGATCACTGTTATCTAATGTAATGGCAACATATGCGGAACCATGTGGTTTTCGCAGTTCTGTTCCGGCAAAGATAACATCCTCCATCTTCGCACCACGAAGCTGCTTCGCGCTCTGTTCACCAAGTACCCATCGCACCGCATCACCAACATTACTCTTACCGGAGCCATTCGGTCCGACAATACCGGTAATACCTTTATTAAATTCAAATACAATCCGATTTGCAAAGGACTTGAATCCATATACCTCAATACTCTTTAAATACATCTAATCTCTCCGTTACTTCTGTTCTCGTAATTTCAATATCGCCTGATATGCAGCCATTTGCTGTGCATTCTTCTTAGAAGTGCCTTCTCCTTTGGCGATTCCAACACCATCCACTAATACCTCTGTCACAAAACTCTTATTATGATCCGGTCCTTTCTCCTCTAACAGCTCATAGGTAACAACACCCTTGCCATCCTTCTGAACCATCTCCTGTAACGTCGTCTTAGCATCATAGAATAATGTCTTATGCTCAATATCGGTTAAAAGGAACGTGTATACATATTTCTTGGCAGCGTCCATTCCTCCATCAAGATAAATGGCACCTAATACCGACTCAAACAGATCACATAGAATCGAACTCCGATTCCGTCCACCGGTCTGTTCCTCACCTTTAGATAGCAATACATAATCCCCATATTGCAACATTCTTGATACAGAAGATAAGGTATATTCACATACAATCGATGCACGCATCTTGGTAAGTTTACCCTCCGGCAGGTCTTTATATTCCTCAAATAAGAATTCACTCGTGATCAATTCCAACACGGCATCTCCAAGAAACTCTAACCGTTCATAGCTTTCATATCCGGTGCGTTTCATCTCATTAATATAAGAGCTATGAGACATAGCCTGTCGTAACAGATCCTTATTCTGAAATGTATACTCTATATTCTTCTCAATTGCAGCCTCATCATAATTCAACATTGCTATGCCTCTTTCTGTGTGTCTAACAACTGTTCTTTAATCTTACCATTAATATCCTGTGATCGGAACATCTCTACCTGGAACAATGCATTCTTAACTTCCTTGTGACTTGCATTACCATGAATCTTCACTACTAATCCATTCAATCCAAGAAGTGGTGCTCCACCATATTCGGTCGCATCAAATATCTTCGCCACATTCTTAAGCTGTGGTTTTACCAAAGCCGCTCCAATTGTTGAAACCGGAGTTGCCGTAATGGAATTCTTGATCAATTTGAAAAGACCGGATGCAACACCCTCAATTGTCTTAAGCATAACATTACCTGCAAATGCTTCCGTTACGACAACATCCGCTGCGCCATAGATAAAGTCTCTGGCTTCTACACTGCCGATGAAATTGATCCCTTTGCATTCTTTTAATAATGGGTATGCTTCTTTTACCAATGCATTTCCCTTCTCTTCTTCCGCTCCGATATTCAGGATTCCGACGGTTGGACGCTCAATCTTCATGGCATTCTCCATATAGATGGAGCCCATCTGTGCAAACTGTAACAGATTACTTGGCTTAGCATCTACATTTGCCCCACAATCTACTAATAAAGAAACACCCTTCAAAGTCGGAACGATTGGTGCAAGTGGTGCACGCTCAATGCCCTTCATCTTGCCAACTAACACCTGACCACCAACCAAGACTGCACCGGAGTTACCAGCCGATACAAATCCATCTGCTTTTCCTTCTCTGACCATACGCAATCCAACCACCATAGAAGAATCTTTCTTACCTCGGATCGCCTGTACCGGCGCATCATGACAGGTAATCTCATCTGCTGCATGAACCACTTCAATCTGATCCTTTGGATATTCATACTGATCTAATTCTGCCTGAATCCGATCTGACGGACCTACTATATATACGAATAAATTATCTTTCTCTTTGACTGCATTCACAGCACCTAATACCATCTCCCCAGGGGAATGGTCTCCACCCATTGCATCTAATACAACTTTGGTTCTTTCTGCCATCTTACGACCTCCATTCTGGTATATCTGCATTTAAGCACAATACAACTTATTTACTATACCATAAAACCGTCTGATTGACAAATGCCATTGTATAAATATTTGTACATAAAATGTCGGGGTATCTGGTTGCACCGCCTAAGAAAAAAGGGTATAATTTATGAAGTTTTGAAAGGAGAATGGACAAATGAACAATCCAAAAGAAATAATTGAAGCCAATATGAACGGAGCAGTCAACAAAGCCACTCTTCCACTTGCTCGGATGATTGTATTAGGCATGATGGCTGGTATGTTCATTGCACTTGGTGGGGCAATCAGTAATACCGCAGTACATGACATTGCAAATGTGGGACTTGCAAGAACATTAGCGGGAGTTATCTTCCCGGTTGGTCTTTTAATGATCATTTTAGTTGGAGGAGAGCTGTTTACCGGTAACTGTCTAATGATCATGGCAACAATGAATAAACGGATTAAAGTGTCCGGTTTGATCCGAAATCTTATTGTTGTATATTTTGCAAACCTGATCGGTTCTCTGATCATTGATGTATTAATCTTCTATTCCGGTAACTTAGATTACACCGGTGGCGCTCTTGGAGCTTATACGATCAAAGTTGCACTTGGTAAAGTAAACATTGCACCGGGAAAAGCTGTCGTATCTGGAATCCTTTGTAACTTCTTAGTATGTATGGCAATCTTAATGGCTGGATCTGCAAAGGATGTAATCGGTAAGATCTTTGCTACCTGGTTTCCAATCTTCGCTTTCGTAATCGGCGGTTTTGAGCATATCGTTGCCAATATGTTCTATATTCCAACCGGTATTCTTGCTGCAACGAATCCTGATTATGTTGCAAAGGCTGAAGAGTTATATGGAATTACCGCAGATCAATTATCTGCCTTAGATCTAGGTGGTTTGCTTCATAATTTTATCCCGGTTACAATCGGTAACATTCTTGGTGGTATGATATTTATTGGATGCACGTTATATTTCATCCACTATGGATCTGAGAAAAAGTAAAGAAAAACAATATATATGCGTTGTACAGATTCTATGTTCTGCACAACGCATAATTTTTATCATTTTTAATTCTACGAAGAAAGGAAATAGAATATGGGAGCAGCTCAAAAAATTTTAACTATTATGGGTATAATCTATACGATTGTAGGCGGTGGTGTATTGATCGGTATGCTATTTACTTCTGGTATTCCACTTGTCATGTACCTGTTACCCGCTGTTTTCCTGCTGTTAGGAATCGGCTTTCTTGTCGGTGTGTATATCAATGTTGCCGGCAAACGCAATATTGTAAAGAAAGGAACCCGCTATCCTGCTAAGATCTACGGATATGTGGATAACACTTCTGTTGTTGTCAATGGACGATTTCCTCAAAATGTGAAAGTCCATTACTTTGACAGTCACGGTATTGAACGGGAAGCTGTTATTCCAACCTCATTTACAAAAGGTTCCAACGAATACCCAATCGGAATGACGATTGATATCTATGAATACAACGGCAAATATGGGTTTGATAAAAATTCCGTACGTGACGAGATCTTACATCGTGAGGAAGAACTCATGGACGATAAACCAATCAATCCGGGTGCTGTTAAGCTGATTGCTGTTACTTGTCCAAACTGCGCATCTACTTATCAGGCAACGCAGGGATATTCGAATCGATGTCCGTATTGTGGAAGCTACCAAAACGTATAAATTTTTACCCTTGCACAGCGTAAGTGAAACGGACGCGCGAAACATTAGGTTGCAAATCGGTTGTTGGGATATAACATATCAACGTAGTCGCTACTCATCACTCGCAGCGGATACTAAGAATGTGCCATTCATGTTTATACAATGCCTTTCGAAAAGTCTGCACCTTGCTCGGCTAACGTTCC
>CACWQE010000056.1 GCA_902762905.1 uncultured Lachnospiraceae bacterium
GAGCAATTAAGTGCAAACGGCCCCGGCTTGGAACCAATTTTTCTAGGCCGGAGCGTCCGTTTGGCACATCTGTCCGTTACTTACGCTGTGCAAGGGTAATAATTTTAATGTGTGAAGTCTAAGGAGATACTTCCATAGTGTGTAGACACCTGAATTGTATTTGGAGTATCCCGCACATAATTGTAATGACCAGAGGCATCCTCGTCTCCAACTTCGATATCATCTGTGTCAGAGGTAAGATCGATACTATAGTCGGATTTGCTTCCGGTAAGCTCTAAGTCACAGTCACCGGAATCCAAAGTAGCAGTCAGATTCTTAATCGTAGAGGATTCGGTATCTGCATCTCCGTAATGCAGGTTAAGATTTGCGCTGTCAGAGGTGAATTTCTTTGCGGAGAAATCACCAGAATCATTTACTAATGCAAGTTCAGATATGGTTGTGGATTTGATATCAAAGTTGCCATAATTCAAAGTAAAATTACCGGATGCTAATTCAGTGTCAGAGATATCGACGTCACCTGCATCTGCTTTTAGGTCTAAGGTGCTGCCAGACAGATGGGATAATGTGATATCACCGTAGTTAGCAGTGATATTGGCCTGATCAAAATCCAGATTGGAAAGTTCAATGTCGCCGGAACTACTCTTAAGCGTAATTTTGCTGAGTGCCTGCTTAGAAGGAACAGTAAGCACTAATGAGTAATCAGAATAAGAAGTTCCGCTAAGAGAAAAATTAACAGTGTGTTCGCTTTTGCTTTCCAGTTTCAAAGTATCATTTTCAACAGAATAAGTTGTATGGATATTATTATATTCAGGATAAGCAAGGGAATAAGAGTCCCCCTGTGTAATTACAATATCATAGGAATCGCTGGCAAGATCAATGCTAGTGAAAGCGTCTAAATCTTTCTTAATAATCTTGTGTTTGGCGTTTTTCTCAGTAAAGAATCGGTTAGAAGATGGCAGATAGGACCAATTCAAGCTGCCGCCAAGCATATAACCACTGCCGGCAAGACCGATTCCGATTAAGATAAAACATAATGAAATAATTGCTGTAATTTTAATAACCTGTTTCATTTAGGATACCTTCTTTCTTATGAATAAATGTTTAAATGCAGCTGCGATTCCATGTGTGCATACATTGGCAAATGCGATGGTTGCAATGGCCAAGAGTAATCCAATGCCAAGTAACAGAAAACCTCCACCTATGCAGATGAGCTTCTGTGCAAATCCTGGGGCGGCAAATGTTGCAAAGAATAATGCAAAACCACAGGCGATGCAGGCAAGGGAAACGCACGCAATAGATAGAATTAAACTGAACACCACGATCAACAGAGCAACTAAGCAGATGATTGCGGCAAATGCAAGAGGAACAGCAACAGGGGAAGCACAGATTCCTAAAATGATCATCCAGATCACGGTGGTGTTATTCTTGATTCCGCCGCGTTCTTTCTGTGCATCCATGTGCTTTTCGGTGCAGGTTGCAATGATCTCACGGGCAATCTCATCTGGAGAACCTAGGGTGTTTGTGACATCGGTAGAATCATCTGCTCCCATTTCCTCAAAATATTCTTCGTAGTAGTGGATCGCATCTTCACGGTCTTCTTTCGGAAGCCGTTTCAAACGCTTCTCTAATTGTTTGATAAATTCGGTCTTATTCATAGGTTATCCCTCCTAACAGGGTGTCAATTTTGTTCTTGTAAGACTCCCATTCTTTCTTATAAAACGTTAATTTCTCTTTGCCGATATCGGTTAATTGATAATATCTCCGGTTCCTGCCTTGAAAAGGTTGATCATAGGTTGTTAAACAGTTGCCTTTTTGTAATCGCCGTAATACGGGATATAAAGTCGATTCTGAAATATCAACAATCTCTTTTACCTGTGCGGTTAAAGTATAGCCGTAGGCGTCTTCTTTTTCTAAGATGGCAAGAACGCAGGCGTCTAGCAGTGGTGCTGCGATCTGAAATGTCATAAGCATGACCTCCTTATCTTGCTTGAATGTAATGATAAACAATATTGCTTCTTGTCTAATACTATACGCCGTATAATATTACATGTCAAGTAGAAAATGTAAGATTGCAGAATCCCTGCTTTTTCTTTACTTTTGAGGGGAACAATGTTAGAATGATATCCGTATGATTATATTTCAAATAGAAATAGGAGTGGAAAAATGGGTATTTTCGAGAAAGTGTTTGGAACACATAGTGAAAAAGAGATCAAACGAATTCAGCCACTGGTAGATAAAATTTTGGCGTTAGATGAGTCTATGCAGGCATTAAGTGATGAGGAATTGCGCGGCAAGACAGAAGAATTTAAGAAACGTTTGTCAGAGGGTGAGACGCTAGACGATCTATTGGTTGAAGCATTCGCAGTTGTGAGGGAGGCTGCCGTTCGAACACTTGGCATGAAGCATTATCCGGTACAGATTATGGGTGGTATCCTGTTGCATCAGGGAAGAATCCCGGAGATGCGTACTGGTGAAGGTAAGACCTTGGTGTCTACGCTTCCTGCATATCTGAATGCTTTAGAGGGGAAAGGTGTTCATATCGTAACGGTTAATGATTACTTGGCAAAGCGTGATGCAGAGTGGATGGGACAGATTCATGAGTTCTTAGGCTTGAAGGTTGGAGTTATTTTGAACAGTAGTTCTAATGAAGAGCGTCGCGAAGCTTATAACTGTGATATTACTTACGTAACCAATAATGAATTAGGATTTGATTACTTACGAGACAATATGGTCATTTATAAGGAACAGCTTGTACAGAGAGATCTGCACTATGCGATCGTGGATGAGGTTGACTCCGTATTGATTGATGAGGCGAGAACGCCGCTTATTATTTCCGGTCAGAGTGGCAAATCAACAGAGCTTTACAGAATGTGTGACCTGTTGGCACGGCGTATGAAGCGTGGTCAGGGAGATGGTGAGCTTTCTAAGATGGATGCCATTATGGGTGTAGACATTGAAGAAGATGGAGATTTCCTTGTAAATGAAAAGGATAAACAGGTTATGCTGACGGCTCAAGGTGTGAAGGAAGTGGAGAATTTCTTCCATATTGATAACTTGGCAGATTCTGACAACTTAGAGATTCAGCATAATATTATCTTAGCTCTTCGTGCACACAATCTGATGTTCAAGGATAAAGATTATATTGTGAAAGACAATGAAGTATTGATCGTTGATGAGTTTACCGGACGTGTTATGCCGGGTAGACGTTTTTCGGATGGCCTGCATCAGGCAATTGAGGCAAAGGAGAATGTAAAGGTACGTAGAGAGAGTAAGACATTGGCGACCATTACATTCCAGAACTTCTTCAATAAATATGATAAGAAAGCAGGTATGACAGGTACGGCACTTACGGAGGAAGAAGAGTTCCGTGAGATCTATGGAATGGATGTTGTAGAGGTTCCAACGAACCTGCCGGTAGCGAGAATTGATGAAGATGACTCGGTATATTGTACAAAGAAGGAGAAACTGAATGCTATCATTGAGGATATCAATGAGTGTTATAGAAAAGGTCAGCCGGTATTGGTTGGTACGATCACGATTGATTCCTCTGAGGAAGTAAGCAGACTGCTGACCAAGAAACATATTCCGCATAAGGTATTGAATGCAAAGTTCCATGAGCTGGAAGCGGAGATCGTTGCACAGGCAGGACAGATGAATGCAGTTACGATTGCAACGAACATGGCTGGTCGTGGTACGGATATCAAGCTTGGCGAGGGTGTGAAAGAATTAGGTGGTCTTCGTATTATTGGTACAGAGCGTCATGAATCCAGACGTATTGATAACCAGTTGCGTGGACGTGCCGGACGTCAGGGTGATCCGGGTCAGTCTAAGTTCTATCTTTCGTTGGAAGATGACTTGATGCGTTTGTTTGGATCAGAACGTGTTATGGCAATGTATGAAGCATTGAATATTCCAGAAGGTGAAGAGATCCGTCATAAGACAATCACTAAGTTCATTGAGAAAGCACAGAAGAAGATTGAGAACAACAACTTTGGTATTCGTAAGAATCTGTTAGATTACGATCAGGTAATGAATGAGCAGAGAGAAGTAATCTACAAAGAACGTCGTCGTGTATTGGACGGAGAGAATATGCGTGATGTGATCTACAATATGATCAATGAAGATGCAGAGGAGATTATTAACCGTAACATTAATGAGGATGCATATCCTTCTGAATGGGATATGAAGTCCTTGAATCAGGAACTGCTTGATATTTTTCCAATGGAGAAGGTTGTGCTTTCTGAGGATGATCTGAAGCACATGAGTAAGAAGGATCTGGTTCAGAGAGTGAAGGAAACAGTGAATAAGCTGTATGAAGAGAAAGAGACAGAGTTCCCAGAGCCTGAGATGATTCGTGAAGCAGAGCGTGTCATCTTATTGAAGGTCATTGACCGCAAATGGATGGATCACATTGATGACATGGAGCAGATGCGTCAGGGAATTGGACTTCGTGCATTGGGTCAGAGAGATCCGTTGGTAGAATATAAGTTTGTTGGGTTTGATATGTTTAACGAGATGACAGCAGGCATTCGTCAGGAGACGGTGAAAGCGTTGCTGCATATCCGTGTAGAACAGAAGGTAGAGCGTGAAGAAGTAGCCAAGGTAACGGGTACGAACAAGGACGACTCTAGTGTGAAAGAGCCAGTGAAACGTAAGAGTGCTAAGATTGGAAGAAATGATCCATGTCCATGTGGTTCCGGTCTGAAGTACAAACAGTGTTGCGGTAAGAATGCGTAACCGGTGATAGAATACATTTTCAATATGGAAAGAGGTGATTCTGTGATAGAGACAGAGAACTATAAGTTTGAACTTGCTCAGTATGAGACTCCATTACAGGAAGTGAGGGATTCACTTTGACATCCCTATCAAACAGGATAAGGTGGCAGAGTTAGAAGCGGATATGGAAGCTCCGGACTTCTGGAATGATGTAGAACATTCGAATGAAGTCATGAAGACCGTGAAAGGACTTAAGGATATATTAGAGGCCTATAACAGGGTAGAAGAAGAATATGATGAGGTGGGAACTTTAATTGAGATGGCAGAGGAAGAAGAGGATGCTTCACTGTTGCCAGAGATTGAAGAGACACTGAATCAGTTCAAAGAAGATTTTGATGCATTAAGGATTCAGACACTTTTGTCCGGTGAGTTTGATAAAGATAATGCAATCGTTACCCTGCATGCAGGTGCAGGTGGAACTGAGAGCTGTGATTGGACGGGTATGCTGATGCGTATGTATACCAGATGGGCAGAGAAACGTGGATTCTCTACAGAAATATTGGATTATCTCGAGGGAGAAGAAGCAGGCGTCAAGTCCGTAACCATCCAGATTAATGGAGAGAATGCATACGGTTATCTCAAGTCAGAGAAGGGGGTACATCGTCTGGTTCGTATATCTCCGTTTAATGCAGCGGGTAAGAGACAGACCTCTTTCTCATCTTGTGATGTAATGCCGGATATTGAGGAAGATGTATCAGTCGATATTAAGGATGAGGATCTGAGAATCGATACCTACCGTGCGAGTGGTGCAGGTGGACAGCACATCAATAAGACGTCATCTGCAATCCGTATCACACATTTACCAACAGGTATTGTGGTACAATGTCAGAATCAGCGTTCCCAGCATCAGAACAAGGATAAAGCAATGAAGATGCTGGCATCGAAGTTATATGTGTTAAAACAGCAGGAGAATCAGGAACGGTTGGATGATATTCGTGGGGATATCTCGGAGAATGGATTTGGTTCACAGATTCGTTCTTATGTGATGCAACCATATACGATGGTGAAAGATCATCGAACCGGTATGGAAGTTAGTAATGTGAATGGTGTATTGGATGGAAATGTAGAACCATTTATGAATGCATATTTGAAATGGATCAATCTGAATAAGGAGTAATGTCTATGGAAGAACAGAAGTTTGTTATATTTCAATTAGCAGATCAAAGATATGGCATGCATTTAATGCGGGTGAATGGAATTGAGCAGGATTACCATGTGATTCCTGTTCCGAATGCTCCGGAAGGAATCAGCGGTATTATCAATTTGCGGGGAATTGTAATTCCGGTGTATAGCTTACGGGAGCGTTTTGGAATGAATCCGAGAATTGATAATCCGGGTAAGAGTTTACTTGTTACCAATAGTCATGGAACGCTTTTGGCATACGAGGTAGATGCAGTCGAAGAGATTGAAGAAGTCTCAAAAGAGTGTATTAATCCAATGCCGTCGGTAGCGTCGAATGAGGAAACTTCATTTATGGAGTGGGTACTTCATATTGGTAATGATATTGTAATTGCAATTAATGTAGACAAAGTATTATCTGAAGATGCCAAGCAATTGGTTGACCAGTTAATCGAAGAGAATCAATAAATATACAAGGTGATAAGGAGGTAGTTATGGTTAATATTGCGGTTTTAGGCTATGGTACAGTAGGATCTGGAGTGGTGGAAGTAATCAATACGAATCACGACAGCATCAATAAGAGAGCTGGAAAGGATATTAACATCAAATATGTATTGGATCTGCGTGAGTTTGAGGGCGACCCGATTCAGAAGATCCTGGTACATGATTATGATATTATTTTGAAGGATCCGGAAGTGGATATTGTTGTAGAAGTTATGGGTGGTGTAGAGCCGGCATATACCTTTACCAAGCAGGCACTTTTAGCAGGTAAGAGTGTATGTACATCGAATAAGGAATTGGTAGCAAAGCATGGTGCAGAACTTCTTGCAATTGCGAAAGAACACAAACTGAACTATCTGTTTGAGGCATCGGTAGGTGGTGGTATTCCAATTATCCGTCCACTCAATAGTTCTTTGACTGCAGATGAGATCACAGAGATCACCGGTATTTTGAACGGTACAACGAATTACATATTAACCGAGATGGCAGAGAAGGGTGCAGCATTTGAGGATGTACTTAAGATTGCACAGGAGAAGGGTTATGCAGAGCGAAATCCAGAAGCAGATGTAGAGGGATATGACGCATGTAGAAAGATCGCAATCCTGACCTCTTTGGTTGCCGGCGAGCAGGTAGATTATGAGGATATCCATACAGAGGGCATTACCAAGATTACAAAGACAGATTTTGAATATGCTAAGGCAATGAAAGCTTCTATTAAGTTACTCGGAATGAGCAAGAAGGTGGATGGAACATTCTATTCTATGGTTGCTCCGTTTATGATCGGTCAGCAACATCCGTTGATTGGTGTCAATGGTGTATTTAACGGTATTTTTGTACATGGTAACGTATTAGATGATGTTATGTTCTATGGACGTGGAGCGGGTAAGCTCCCAACAGCAAGTGCAGTGGTATCTGACGTAGTAGATGCTGTAAAACATATGCATACCAACATTATGACAATCTGGGAAGAACGCAAGAGTGATCTTGGTAAGTTTGAGGATTGTGAGAATAAGTTCTTTGTTCGTATGAAAGATAAGGGATTAGATGATGATCAGATGCTTGGAATTAAGAATGCATTTGGTGACGTGCTGTATGTGAAAGCACCAGGAGTGAACGATGAATTGGCGTTTGTGACCAATAAGATGCGCGAAGGCGATTTTGCGGAGCATATTGCAAAGTTTGATGATGTCTACAGTGTGATTCGTGTTGATTTCTAAAGTAATAACAGAATGTAGAAGTAAAGTACACCCATGGATAAAATGATAGAATGTGGGCGAACGGTAAGAGTTATTATGCAAAAAGTATGGTAACTCTTACTTTTTTATTGTCAGGATGAATGTTGTCAGGAATTTCAAATTGAGAAAAACAAGGTAAAGGTTTACGTTTTCTGGTGTTTTGTGTTATGATAGAATTACATATGCAGACAAGGGAGGTACCAAGGATGAAACGAGAAGATTATTTAAGCTGGGATCAGTATTTTATGGGAATAGCACTTCTTTCTGCGGAGAGAAGCAAAGACCCGAATACGCAGGTTGGAGCATGTATTGTAGATGCAGATAATAAGATATTATCGGTTGGATATAATGGTATGCCATCTGGCTGTAAAGATGACGAGATGCCTTGGGGACGGGTTGGTAAGCCGTTAGAGAATAAGTATTTCTTTGTTTGTCATGCAGAATTGAACGCAATCCTGAATTATAGTGGTGGATCGTTGGCAGGTGCAACCTGTTATTCGACATTGTTTCCATGCAATGAATGTGCCAAGGCGATCATTCAAAGCGGAATCAAGCAGATTGTATATTTATCAGACAAATACTCGGATACAGAGGCAACGATTGCATCTAAGATGATGTTTCAGATGGCGGGTGTGACAATCCGGCCGTATGAGATGGGTGGAAAAGACATTCAGTTACATCTATAATGAGAACAATTCGCTTGCTTGTAAGGGTGAATTATTAAATATGATTATGAACTTGGTTCAGGATGGGATAGGAATATAGGAAGAAAGAGGATTTGACAACATGGATATCGCAAAAGTAATTGCAGGGGAACTAGGAGTACGGGTTGGACAGGTAGAGGCGACCGTTAAGTTAATTGATGAGGGATGTACGATACCGTTTATTGCCAGATACCGGAAGGAAGTGACCGGTTCTTTGAATGATGAGGTTTTACGTGATCTTTATGAACGGTTGACTTATTTAAGGAATCTGGAAGAGCGCAAAGAGACGGTTATTGCCAGTATAGAAGAACAAGGAAAACTGACGGACGAGTTGAAGAAACAGATTCAGGAGGCAATGACGTTAGTTGCGGTTGAAGACCTGTATCGCCCATATAAGCAAAAGAGAAGAACCCGTGCTACGATTGCGAAAGAGAAAGGTTTGGAAGGACTTGCCAATATTATATATTTACAGATGACAGACCATGCAGTGGAACAGGATGCGCAGGAGTATGTTTCGGAAGAGAAAGGTGTCGCTTCGGTGGAAGAAGCGGTTGCAGGAGCGCTTGATATCATTGCTGAGAATGTTTCGGATGAAGCGGAATATCGTACGTATATCCGGGATATTACAGTCAAGGAAGGAAAACTTGTCACAAGTGCAAAGGATGCGGATGCAAAGTCAGTATACGAGATGTATTATGATTTTGAAGAACCAATTGCAAAAGCAGCGGGTTATCGAATTCTTGCGATCAACCGTGGCGAGAAAGAGAAGATATTAACAGTTAAGGTCATCGCTCCGGAAGAACGTATTTTAAGATATTTGGAGAAGAAAGTAATTGTAAGAGAGAACCCGTATACAACAGAATTGTTGCAGAATGCAATTGAGGACAGTTATAAACGCTTGATTGCGGGAGCGATTGAGAGGGAGATTCGCAGTGACCTGACTGAGAAAGCAGAAGATGGGGCAATTACGGTCTTTGGTAAGAACTTAAAGCAATTGTTAATGCAACCGCCAATTAAGGGACAGGTTGTACTCGGATGGGATCCGGCATTTCGTACCGGCTGCAAATTAGCGGTTGTGGATGCAACCGGTAAAGTGTTAGATACGATCGTTATTTATCCGACCGAACCACAGAAGAAGATTGCAGAGTCCAAAAGGATTGTGCATAATCTGATCAAGAAATATGGAATTACGTTAATTTCAGTTGGTAATGGAACGGCATCGCGAGAGTCAGAACAGGTGATTGTGGAATTATTGAAAGAAATTCCTGAGAAGGTTCAATATGTGATTACCAATGAAGCAGGAGCATCTGTGTATTCAGCAAGCAAGTTAGCGACAGAGGAATTTCCTAATTTTGATGTTGGTCAGAGAAGTGCAGCTTCTATTGCCCGCAGATTACAGGATCCATTGGCGGAATTAGTGAAGATTGATCCGAAGTCGATCGGGGTAGGACAATATCAGCATGATATGAATCAGAAGAAGTTAGGAGAAGCTTTATCAGGAGTGGTAGAAGACTGTGTGAATAAGGTTGGTGTAGATCTGAATACAGCATCCGCTTCTTTGTTAGAATACGTCTCTGGTATCAGTAAAGTGATTGCAAAGAATATCGTTGCATATCGGGAAGAGAATGGACAGTTTACGAATCGTAAGCAGTTGCTTAAGGTGGCAAAGTTAGGTCCGAAAGCGTACGAACAGTGTGCGGGCTTTTTGCGTATTACAGATGGGGACAATCCGTTAGATGCCACTAGTGTGCATCCTGAAAGCTATGAAGTGACAGTTAACCTACTTAAAAAGTTAGGATATTCTATGGACGATATGACAAGTCAGGGACTTGTAGGGTTGTCTATGATGGCGAAACAGAACCGTCAGTTAGCATCAGAATTAGGAATCGGTGAGGTAACACTGAATGATATTGTAAAGGAGTTAGAGAAACCAGCCAGAGATCCAAGAGAAGAGATGCCGAAACCAATTCTACGTACAGATGTGTTGGATATGAAAGATTTGACAGAGGGCATGATACTGAAAGGAACGGTACGAAATGTAATCGATTTTGGAGCGTTTGTTGATATCGGAGTACATCAGGATGGCTTAGTTCATATCTCACAGATCACGAATAAGAAGTTCATTAAACATCCGTTAGAGGTTGTGAGTGTTGGGGATGTAGTGGAAGTGAAGGTGTTGAGCGTAGATCTGGAAAGAAAGCGTATTCAGCTTTCTATGATCTTAGATGCATAGAAGATAGAAAAGAGGCTGATGGAATGGAACAGGACACAATATCCTTTTCGGTACAGATGACAGTGAAAGATGTGTATCGATTTAATATGTATCATGTATATCATAGTGCGTCTGGTCTGGTTGGATTGCTGTTATCTTTGCTGGCATTATGCAATCTGATTATATCTTTTGACAGTCTGACAGATCAGGGTAAGACGATTATGACAATTGTTGCAATGTGGTTTACGGTATTAGAACCAATTATGGTGTATAGCAGAGCGAAGAAACAAGTGAAGAAGATCACATCGTATCACAAACCGCTGCATTACAAGATTGATGAACAGGGGATTACAGTTTCACAGGACGAGGAAAGCCAGACGATGGAATGGAACCGTCTCAGACGGATTGTTAAGACGCGTCAACAGATTCTTGTATATAGTAGCAGAGTACATGCATTTATTTTTCCTAGGGTTGCCTGGCAGGATCAGGAAAAGAAGATACAGAACCTGTTAAAAAAATATGCAGCAGATAATGGAATTTGGATGAATCGAAGTATGAAGAGATCTTGAAAGGAGTACGACATGGAATATGACAGCTGGCAACCGGAAGATACATTTTCGATAGCGAAAAAGTTAGGAGAATTCGCGCAACCGGGGCAGGTGTATTGTCTGCTGGGAGATCTTGGTGTGGGTAAGACATTGTTTTCTCAGGGATTTGCCAAAGGATTAGGAATAGAGGATAGTGTGAACAGTCCTACTTTTACAATCGTGCAGGAATATACAGAAGGACGGATACCTTTTTATCATTTTGACGTATATCGTATTGAGGATTCGGAAGAGATGGAAGAGGTTGGATTTACAGATATGATATACGGAGATGGTGTGTGTCTGATTGAATGGGCGAATTTGATTGAAGATATTTTGCCGGAACGTTATGTAGAAGTGGAGATTTGTAAGGAACTGGACAAAGGATTTGATTATCGTAAGATTATAGTTCGCAATATAGGCTCAGAAGATAATTGTTAAGAATACGGATAACAGATCAGATAGAAATGAAGGGATGAATATGAGATTATTAGCATTAGATAGTTCAGGGTTGGTAGCATCTGTTGCAATATTAGAAGATGATAATTTGATTGCAGAGTATACGATCAATTATAAGAAGACACATTCGCAGACGTTGTTGCCGATGCTCGATGAGATTGTGCGTATGACAGAAACGGATATGAATGATTTGGATGCAATTGCCATTGCAAAAGGTCCAGGATCTTTTACAGGATTGCGTATAGGCTCTGCGACTGTTAAGGGACTGGGGTTTGCGTTGAACAAACCAATTATTGGTGTACCTACGATAGAGGGACTTGCGATGAATTTATATGGTACGGATGCATTAGTGTGCCCATTGATGGATGCCAGAAGAAATCAGGTGTATACGGGTATCTATCGTTTCCTGGATGGTCAGCTGCAGGTGGTAAAAGATCAGGTTCCGGTTGCAATCGAGGAGATTGTTGCAGCGTTGAATCAGATTGGGAGTAAGGTGATTTTTTTAGGAGACGGTGTTCCTGTGTATCGTGAAACGATTGAAAATATGATAGAAGTACCTCATTTGTATGCACCGGCGAATATGAATAAGCAACGGGCAGCGTCAATAGGCGTGAGGGCATTAGACTATTGGAAAGAAGGAATTTATACAGATGCAGATTCCTTTGCTCCGGATTATTTGCGGTTATCACAGGCGGAACGGGAACGAATGGAAAGGAACCAGAAATAGACGTGATAGAGTTGAGAAGAATGCAGCTTCCGGATTGTGAGAGAGTTGCAGAGATTTCCGCACTTACCCTGCCGGAGAGATGGTCTTATCAGGAGATATGTAAAGTATTACAATATGATTATAATGTTTATTATATTGCGTGGGATACACTGCAAGAAGATGTTGTAGGGTTTGCAGGGATCATGGTGATAGCGGAAGATTCGGAATTGTTGAATATTGCTGTAGATCCGCAGTATCAACATAAAGGTATTGGCACGTTGCTTATGGATAAGATAGTAGAAGAATCGTGGAAACATGGTGCAGACAGAATCCTTCTTGAAGTGAGAAGCAGTAACAAGATGGCTCAGAGACTATATAAGCAATATTGCTTTGCGATGATTGGAAAGAGAAAAAATTATTATAGTAATCCGACAGAGGATGCATGGATTATGAGTCTGGATCGCATTAGATAGCGAAGATAGATGATGAGAACAGCATTTTTTACCACTGGATTTTTGGTGGGAATTAAGCTACCATAATGTAAGATGAAAATTATGGAGGATGCTATGGAGTTGATATATTGTAATAAATGTGGCAAGACAATTAAGATGCGCAAGGACATACCGTTAGAAGATTTTATACAGATCAGGAAGTCGTGGGGATATTTTTCTAAGAAGGATGGAAAGACGCAGGAATTTGTTTTGTGCGAGGAATGTGTAGAATGGTTAGAAAGAGAATTTATCAGACCATCTAAGGTTTATGAGACTGTGGAGATGCTCTGATTAGAGGTTGGGACTATAGATTGAACACGAAAAAAGTTCAGGAAAAGGAATAGAAAAGAGGGATGGAATGCTGGATGTATGTCTTTTAGGTACGGGAGGAATGATGCCATTACCGTATCGTGCACTTACATCATTGATGGTGCGCTATAATGGAATGAATGTTTTGATTGATTGTGGGGAAGGAACACAGGTTTCTATTAAACAACAAGGTTGGAGTGTGAAGCCGATTGATGTTATATGTTTTACTCATTTTCATGCGGATCATATAAGCGGATTGCCGGGATTATTGCTTACATTAGGGAATGCAGAGAGAACGGAACCGATAACGATGATTGGACCGAAGCGTTTAGAAAAGATTGTGAATGCATTGCGCATGATAGCACCAGAGTTGCCATTCTCGATTCGTTTTATTGAATTGGAGAAAGATCAAGAGAGTTTTACCTTTAAAGGGCTACGCATTAATGCGTATAAAGTGAATCATAATATAACTTGCTATGGATATAGTTTAGAAGTCGATCGTGCTGGAAAGTTTGATATAGATAAGGCAAAAGCACAGAATGTGCCAATGCCATATTGGAGTCGATTGCAAAAAGGAGAGACAATACAGGATGAATCAGGAATCTATACGCCGGATATGGTGTTGGGACAACCGCGCAAAGGAATTAAATTGACTTACTGTACAGATTCCAGACCAACCAAAGAGATTGTGGAGAATGCCAGAGAGTCGGATTTATTCATATGTGAGGGCATGTACGGAGAACCGGATAAGGAAAAGAAGGCAAAAGAATATAAACACATGACTTTTTATGAAGCAGCAACAATGGCAAAAGAAGCCCGGGTAAAGGAATTGTGGCTGACACATTATTCACCTTCTTTGGTAAGACCACAGGATTATACAAAACAGGTGCAGGAGATATTTCCGAATACGATTGTTCCGAAAGATCGTCGAACTACTACATTGCTGTTTGAGGAGGAATGATTATGAAGAAAAAAGGAGCAAATACATTTACGGTCATAGTGTCTATACTTGTGATTGCGTGTCTTATTGTGTATGTTGTGATCAGTAATCAAACAAAACAGACGACAAGTGGGGATGATGCGTCTGAGGTGGAGAAGTTATTATCTTATGATTTTGAAGAAGATTATCCGAAGACGGTGAAAGAGACGGTGCGTCTTCATTGTCGATATATGAAATGTGCATACAATAATGAATTTGCAGAAGATGAATTAAGTCAGATGAATAAGCAGGTCCGAAATTTATATGATCAGGAGCTGCTTGATTATAATGCAGAAGACGCACAATTAGATGCGTTGAAACAGGATATTCAATATTATGTGGATAACAAGCAGAAGATTGTAAGTTATTCTTATGGAGAGGATAGTCAGATTGAGTATAATACAGAAGACCAGATAGATTATGCGAAAATCAGAGTTACGGTGTTGCTACGGGTGGATTCTGCACCTGGTGAAGCGGAAGAAGAATATATTTTGAGAAAGAATGACCAAGGACAGTGGAAGATTCTTGGCTGGCAGGCTGTGAATAAGAATTCGAATGATAAAGGAGATGCAGAATAATGGAGAAAGATGTATACATATTAGCGATTGAATCGTCCTGTGATGAGACTGCGGCTGCAGTAATTAAGAATGGAAGGCAGGTGTGTTCCAATGTGATCTTTTCCCAAATTGAATTACACAAATTATATGGAGGTGTGGTTCCTGAAATTGCATCCCGCAAACATATAGAAAAGGTCAATCAGGTGATCAGGGAGGCACTAGAGGAGGCTTCTATGCAGTTACAGGATATAGATGCGATTGCTGTAACCTACGGTCCTGGATTAGTAGGTGCGTTGCTGGTAGGGGTGGCGGAGGCGAAAGCGATTGCTTATGCAGCTCATAAACCATTGGTAGGGGTACACCATATTGAAGGACATATTGCGGCGAACTATATTGAGAATCTGGATCTGGAACCGCCATTTTTATGTCTGGTTGTATCTGGTGGACACACGCATTTAGTGAAAGTGGTAGATTATGATCGGTTTGAAATACTTGGTAAGACGAGAGATGATGCGGCGGGTGAGGCATTTGATAAAGTGGCACGTGCAATCGGTCTCGGATATCCAGGTGGTCCTAAGATTGATGCTTTGGCGAAAGAGGGAGATCGGAATGCAATTGCCTTTCCGAGAGCAAAAGTGGACGGAAATGAATATGACTTTAGTTTTAGCGGCTTGAAGTCTTCTGTACTGAATTACCTGAATCAGTGTGAAATGAAGCAGATCGAAGTGAATCGCGCAGATGTTGCTGCGTCTTTTCAGTATGCAGTAATTGATGTTTTGACCACACATGCGATTCACGCAGCCAAACAATTAGGAATTGACAAATTGGCAATTGCAGGGGGAGTGGCATCTAATTCGTCACTTAGACAGAATCTGCAAGAGGCGTGTGAAAAGGAAGGGATTCATTTTTATCATCCATCGCCAATTTTTTGTACGGATAATGCGGCTATGATTGGTGTGGCTGGATATTATGCGTATTGCAATGGCGTACGCCATGGATTGGATCTGAATGCAGTACCTAACCTTAAAATTGGACAAAGGATATAGATGGGTATGAGAGATAAGAAAGTAACAGCAATTATATTGGCGGCGGGAAAAGGCAGCAGAATGCAGTCTGATGTTCCGAAACAGTATCTTGAGATAGACGGAAAACCTATTTTATATTATTCTCTACGTGCATTCGAGCAAAGCTCGGTAGATGATATAATTTTGGTTACAAGACAGGAAGATATTGAATATTGTCAAAATGATATTGTTGATGGATATGGGCTAAGCAAGGTGTCATGTGTTGTGGCTGGTGGTGATGAGAGGTATTGGTCTGTGTGGAATGGGCTTCAGGCATGTGAGAAAACAGATTATGTGTTGATACATGATGCAGCACGTCCGTGTATCACGGTAGAGAGAATAGAAGAATCCGTGTCGAGTGTGATCAAATGGGGAGCATGTACATTGGGGGTTCCGGTAAAGGATACGATTAAACAGGTGGATGATAATAATTATGGAGTGGCAACTCCAATAAGAAAGTATTTGTGGCAGATACAGACACCACAATCTTTTTCTTATGACCAATTAGTAGATGCGTATAAGAAAATGATACAGGATAAAGTTACAGATATTACGGATGACACAATGATTATAGAACGATATCTGGACCTGAAAACCAAGGTAATACAAGGAGATTACAGTAATTTGAAGGTGACGACACCAGAGGATTTAGACCTCGTACAAAATTTTTTCAAAAAAAATAAAAAAAGTTGTTGACATTGGAGTGAACAGGTGTTAATATAGTCAATGTCGCTGACGAAAGGAAATAAATCAGCAGCACGGAGAGGTATCGAAGTGGTCATAACGAGGCGGTCTTGAAAACCGTTTGTCCGCAAGGGCGCGTGGGTTCGAATCCCACCCTCTCCGCTGTTCTTAACTACATAGTGAGAACACAGCTTGCGGCTTGGAGAAGTACCCAAGCGGCTGAAGGGGCTCCCCTGGAAAGGGAGTAGGTCGTTAATAGCGGCGCGAGGGTTCAAATCCCTCCTTCTCCGTTGAGTAACAAGAGAGCAAGCAAGAACAATGAAAACTGAATGAAGATTAAACAACAAAACAACCCTGAAATTTCTTAACAGATTTTTCGAGAGAACGTTTTAGTAAAAACGAT
>CACWQE010000057.1 GCA_902762905.1 uncultured Lachnospiraceae bacterium
CACAATGGACACCCTTGCTGTTCAGCTATACACTTCCTCGTTGCCTAGGCGTGTTCGGGACTTTCACCCGTTAGAGTGCGCCCATGGCGCGCAAACAAATAGAAGGATGACTTATAGCCATCCTTCTACTAATCTCTCACAGTTATTTCTGCAATAGAAATGTTTTTTAAAGATAATTTACTAATTAGCGAATCTCTGCTCCATGTGACATATCCTTCTCGGTTGTCACAAGTGCAAGATTACCTTCTGCATCCTCTGCACAAAGGATCATTCCCTGTGACTCAATGCCGGCAAGCTTTGCAGGCTTTAAGTTTGTTACAACAACAACCTTCTTGCCAACCATATCCTCCGGTGAATAATGTGCCTTGATACCGGATACGATCTGTCTTACCTCGCTACCGATCTTAACCTGTGAGCAAAGCAATTTCTTAGACTTCTTCACTTCCTCACAAGCGATGACCTGTCCGATCTGAAGCTGGATCTTGTCAAACTCATCAATCGTGATCTCCGGCTTCTTCTCCTCTAGATCAATGCCCGGATTATCGTCCTCTGGTTCCGGTTCTGGTGTCGGCTGTAATGCTGCCACCTTCTCTAATACCTCATCAAGATCTAATCTGGCAAATAAGATCTCTGGCTTATCGGTTACCTTTGTGCCTGACTTGTATCCGCCGAAACGAACCAGATCATTTACTTTACGCTTTGGTGCATTTAACTGTGCAAGGATCTTCTCAGAAGTCTCTGGCATATATGGCTCTAATAAAGTTGCACCGATAATGATGCTCTCTACCAGATTGTAAAGTACGGTTGCCAGACGATCCTTCTTGTCTTCTTCCTTTGCAAGTGCCCAAGGCATCGTCTCATCAATATATTTGTTACATCTCTTAAAGAGATTGAAGATCTCTGTCATGGCATCTGCCACACGCAGTTTATCCATTGCATTCGATACACGGATTCTCGTATCCAATGCATAGTCGATCAACTCCTGATCTACCGGTTCTGCCACCTTCTTGTTGTTCACTTCACCGTCAAAATACTTATTAGACATAGAGATTGTACGGTTCACCAGATTACCAAGTGTATTGGCAAGATCGGAATTCAGACGTTCTACTAACAGCTCCCATGAGATCACACCATCATTTTCAAATGGCATCTCATGCAATACGAAGTAACGAACCGCATCCACACCAAACATATCTACCAGATCATCTGCATAGATTACGTTACCCTTTGACTTACTCATCTTACCATCACTCTGGATCAGCCATGGATGACCGAATACCTGCTTCGGAAGCGGAAGTCCCAATGCCATCAGCATGATTGGCCAGTAAATGGTATGGAAACGAAGAATGTCCTTACCGATCAAATGCAGATCACATGGCCAGTATTTCTCAAACATCTTATCGCTGTGGCCATCTAGATCATATCCAAGTCCGGTAATATAGTTGGTCAATGCATCGATCCATACATAAATGACATGCTTTGGATCAAAGTCTACCGGAATACCCCACTTAAAGGAAGTACGGGATACACACAGATCCTGAAGTCCCGGCAATAAGAAGTTATTCATCATCTCATTCTTACGTGACTCGGGCTGAATGAACTCTGGGTGGGTGTTGATGTAATCAATCAGCTTACCCTGATACTTGCTCATCTTGAAGAAATATGCTTCTTCCTTCGCTGGCTGTACCTCCCGGCCACAATCCGGACATTTACCATCTACTAACTGCGACTCAGTAAAGAATGACTCACATGGTGTACAGTACATACCTTCGTACTCACCCTTGTAGATATCTCCCTGATCGTATAACTTCTTGAAGATCTTCTGTACCTGCTTCTCATGATCCTCATCAGTTGTACGGATGAACTTATCATAGGAAGTATTCATCAGATCCCAGATTCTCTTGATCTCACCTGCAGTCTGGTCTACAAACTCCTTCGGTGTAATTCCAGCTTCTTCGGCCTTTAACTCAATCTTTTGTCCATGCTCGTCCGTTCCTGTCTGAAAACGAACATCATATCCTACGAATCTCTTGTATCTTGCAATACTGTCTGCAAGTACGATCTCGTAAGTATTACCAATGTGTGGTTTGCCTGATGTGTAGGCAATGGCAGTCGTAATGTAGTATGGTTTCTTTGCCATGTTTGTTACCCTCCTAAAAATATTTATATATGATGATATTATGTGCTAAAAAAACAAGCCCACCTTTAAATAAAAACTTAAAGGCGAGCTATTCTCTCACGGTACCACTTTAATTCATCTGCATATCACTATGCTGACCTTACCAACTGGCTATTACCAGTCTACACTGTAACGGGTGTTCCCGTTCTCTGCTAAACGAATGTCTCACAAAGAATGCTCCAAGACCATCTTCCATCTGTTCCTTCTTTCCCTGTTCTCAGCTTATCAGGTTCTCTGTCAAAGCGTTCCCAGATGTACTCTTCTCTTCCTCGCACATAACTATACAACTGTTATTGATTATAGAATGGGATATCCTTTCTGTCAAGGTAAAGGATCATTCACTTTATAACTTCGAATATCCGTAACTGTTAACGATCGCTTCGATCCGCTTACCAGCCTGACAATATGGACACTGATTGTGTGGATATGTCTTGTACTCCGGAATATCGGATGCCTTAAATAATGTATGTACCGGCTGACCTGCAATCACTTCATTTGCAGAGAAGATAGCGGAGATACCTGCTACGATTCCACCGTAGTAAGAGATACACTCTAAGCTTCTCTCGATCGTACGTCCGGTTGTTGCAGAAGCCAATAAGAATAAGACATGTCTGCCCTTGATCATTGGCTGGATGTTATCCCGGAAGATCATCTGTCCTGCAGAATTGAATTCCGGTGTTACCACATACATTGCCTTATGCTGGTTCATTGACATGATGCCGGAATTGGTTAATTCCTCTGCAAGGTAGCCACCGATCACTTCGGTTCCATCCATACATACGATGGTATCAACGATCGTGGTTCCTACATATTCTCCTGCGATTGACTTGGCTGCTGCACGCGCCATACTCTGACGGGACTTCAGTGTTGTCATATCAATATAATGTGTAATATGCGAATGGTTTGTCGCAAAATGTCCCGGTACAACTTTAATGCTTACACTATTGTTATACTGGGAATATACCTTCATTGCCTGATGTTCAAATGTCATAATAACCCTCCTTTAGATTCAACATGATGAATAACTCTATTTTATCTGTTTTTGTCTGTGATTTCAAGAGAAAGTGTGTTAGAATATTTCTGATTTTCATAAAGGAAAAGCATCATAACCTTTATGCTATATGGGATTACATCACATACGGAGGATTTTATTATGCATTCATCAATTCAACTGGTCGCCTTAGACATGGATGGCACATTATTAAACAGCAGTAAACAGCTTCCGGCCAACTTTATAGATTGGGTACGCAACCACCCCTCTATTCAGACGGTTATCTCCAGCGGCCGGCAATATTACAATCTGGTTTCTCTTTTTGAACCGGTAAAAGATCAGTTGATCTATATCTCCGATAACGGGGGATATGTGTTTGAACAGGATCAGATGATCTACAGCAATGCCATGACCAACGAAGACATCCGGAAATGTCTTTCTCTGTTGTCTAGTGTGGATGGGCTTTCCCTGATCCTTTGTGGTGCGAAGTCTGCATACATGTATCATGCATCCTCTTATATAGAAGAAAATGCGCACATGTACTATGGGCGTCTTCAATTTGTCACAGACTTAGATGCCGTGATTGGAACAGACTGCATTGCCAAGATTGCTATATTTGTAGATGATCACAACGCAGAAAACGTCTACCACAATTTTCCATTCCTGAATGAGCGGATCACCCCTATCTTATCCGGTGATTCCTGGATTGATATCTCTAACCGTTCCGTCAGCAAAGGTGCTGCCGTTACTGCACTGCTGCAACGTCTGTGCATTCCGTCCGAACACGCAATGGCTTTCGGTGATTATCTGAATGACTACACCTTATTACAGAGCTGTGGCGAAAGTTATGCCATGGCAAATGCACATCCCGACTTAAAAGCAATTGCAAAACATGTGACAGCTTCAAATGATGAGGATGGCGTTATGAAAATATTGCGCACCCTGTGACCGGCAGTTTCCGCCGTTCCCTATCGCAAGATGTATTATAATAGAGGAAATGCACCACAACATCTGTTGTTTTTCCGGTAAATTAACATTCACTCATTTTCAAATTGTATACAATTTTTCATTTCTGCAAATGCTTATTTTTCCTAGATTTTTTACACATTTAACATTTTTAAGATGTTCCTGTTTGTATTGAAAAAAGTACAAAAAAGGAACATTTTTTCGTTGACGTGTATACAATATAAATCTATAATAGAGTCATAAGATTTTCACCAACGATTTACAAGGTGAATATTTAAAAATTTATTATAAGGAGGACATTTTGAAATGAGATCAGAATGGAATGGTTTCACAGGCGGTAACTGGGAGAAATTTGTAGACGTTCGGGACTTTATCCAGAAGAACTACACACCATATGAAGGTGATGATTCTTTCCTTTGCGGACCTACTCAAAACACAAAAGATTTATGGGCACAGGTTATGGACTTAACTAAGAAGGAGAGAGAAGCAGGCGGTGTTCTTGATATGGATACTAAGGTTGTTTCTACTTTAACTTCTCATGGTGCCGGATATCTTGATAAGGACAAAGAGACCATCGTTGGTTTCCAGACAGACAAGCCTTTCAAGAGAGGTATGAACGTATACGGTGGACTTCGTATGGCTATGAAGGCTTGTGAAGACAACGGATACAAAGTAGATCCAGAGGTTGTTGATTTCTTCTCTAAGCACAGAAAGACACATAACGAAGGTGTATTCGATGTTTACGATCAGGAGATCAGAAGATGTCGTACAAACCATATCGTAACAGGTCTTCCAGATGCATACGGACGTGGACGTATCATCGGTGACTACAGAAGAGTTGCTCTTTATGGAACAGACTTCTTGATCGAAGACAAGAAAGCTCAGAAAGAGTCTTTCGGTACAGTTTACACAGATGATGTAATCCGTGGCAAGGAAGAGATCGCAGAGCAGATCAAAGCATTGAAAGAGTTAACAGAGATGGCTTCTTTCTATGGTTTCGATATTTCTAAGCCAGCTACTAACGTACAGGAAGCTATCCAGTGGACATACTTCGGATACTTAGGAGCTGTTAAAGAGCAGAATGGTGCTGCAATGTCACTTGGTCGTACAGCTACATTCTTAGACTGCTACGCTGAGAGAGATTTAGCTGCTGGTAAGTTCACAGAGGAGCAGATTCAGGAGTTCGTCGATCACTTCATCATGAAGTTAAGATGCGTTAAGTTTGCTCGTACACCAGAGTACAACCAGATCTTCGCTGGTGACCCGGTTTGGGTAACAGAGTCATTAGGTGGTATGGGTGTTGATGGACGTACATTAGTTTCTAAGATGAGTTTCCGTTACCTTAACACATTGAACAACTTAGGTACTGCTCCAGAACCAAACTTAACAGTACTTTGGTCAACAAGACTTCCAGAAGGATGGAAGAAGTTCTGTGCTAAGATGTCTATCAAGTCATCTTCAATCCAGTACGAAAACGATGATATGATGAGACCAATTCACGGTGATGATTATGGTATCGCATGTTGCGTATCTTCAATGGTTATCGGTAAAGAGATGCAGTTCTTCGGAGCACGTGCTAACCTTGCAAAATGCTTACTTTACGCTATCAACGGTGGTGTTGATGAGTGTACAGGCGTTCAGGTAGGTCCTAAGTACCGTCCAGTTGAGGGTGATGTACTTGACTATGATGACGTAATGGCTAAGTTCGATGATATGATGGAGTGGTTAGCTACCGTATATGTTAACGCACTTAACATCATCCACTATATGCATGATAAGTATGCATACGAGAGAATTCAGATGGCTTTACATGACAGAGACGTTAAGAGATACTTCGCAACTGGTGTTGCTGGTCTTTCAATCGTTGCTGACTCATTATCAGCTATCAAGTATGCTAAGGTTAAGCCAATCCGTAACGAGCAGGGTATCGTAGTAAGCTACGAGACAGAGGGCGAGTTCCCTAAATATGGTAACAACGATGATCGTGTTGATGAGATCGCTGCTTCTATCGTTACAACATTTATGGATAAGATCAGAAAGCATCACGTATACAGAAATGGTATCCCAACACAGTCAATTCTTACAATTACTTCTAACGTAACATACGGTAAGAATACTGGTGATACTCCTTGTGGACGTAAGCATGGTGCACCATTTGCTCCAGGTGCTAACCCACTTCATAAGAGAGATACTCACGGTGCTGTAGCATCTTTGGCTTCTGTAGCTAAGATCCCATTCAAGGATGCTCAGGATGGTATTTCTAATACATTCTCAATCATCCCAGGTGCTCTTGGTAAAGAGGATCAGGTATTTGCAGGAGATATCGATATCGACTTAAGCAAATAATTAGTGATTGGAGGTTATAATAATGGCCGACATGAATCAAGTTGATGATATAGTTGCCATGTTAGATAACATGGTTGCGAACGGACATGGACACATTAATGTGTCCGTGGACGATTCCGTAGAAGCTGGTGGCAAGACCACACAGACTATGGGCTGTACCGACTGTGCAAAGGGGGATCTCGCTTGTAGCGTTCCTACTTTGATGGAAGGTATGGATGAAGAATTACACAAATATTAATTATAAAGGAGGATATTACAATGGCAGCAAGTACTCAGCAGGTAGATAACTTAGTAAATATGTTAGATGGTTATATGGCAGAAGGTGGATACCATCTTAATGTTAATGTGTTGAATCGTGATACATTATTAGACGCTCAGAAGCATCCGGAGAATTACCCACAGTTAACAATTCGTGTATCTGGATACGCAGTTAACTTCGTTAAGTTGACACCAGAGCAGCAGAATGATGTAATTTCAAGAACTTTCCACAATCACATGTAATCCACGGAAAGTATTAGTTACTAAAGAAGGCAAGGGCATCTTCGCCCTTGCCTTTTTCTTAATCTAGTATAAGGAGAGGTATATATGATCGGACACATTCATTCCATCGAAACCTGTGGTACTGTAGACGGCCCGGGTATGCGTTATGTTGTCTTCTTTAAGGGCTGTCCTATGCGCTGTGCCTACTGTCACAACCCGGACACCTGGGACCCAACCGGTGGTGAAGACCATACCGCAGATGATTTATTAGCACAGTTTGAATCTATGAAGGAATTCTATAAGAATGGTGGTATTACCGCAACCGGTGGCGAACCTTTAATGCAGATTGACTTCTTAATTGAACTATTTGAGAAAGCCAAGGCGAAGGGAATCCACACCTGTTTAGATACTTCCGGTGTAATCTTCCACCGCGATAACCCTACGCTCCTTGCGAAGTTCGACCATCTTATGGAAGTAACGGATTTGATCATGTTAGATATCAAGCACATTAACCCAGAGGAACATCTTAAGCTTTGTAAACAGCCAAATGATAATATTTTAGACTTTGCAAAGTATATTGATGAGAAGGGTGTCGATATCTGGATTCGTCACGTTATTGTCAAGGATATCACCTTAGTTGACCACTATTTAGACGAATTAGGCTACTTTATTGGTGGACTTAAGCATCTCAAAGCATTAGATGTACTTCCATACCACAACATGGGCGAGATCAAATACGAGAAACTCGGCATTGATTACCCTCTAAAAGGAATGGAACCATTAACTAACCAGGATGCGATCTACGCAAGAGAGATTATTTTGAAAGCCGCCAAACGCCGCCGTCAGGATGACGCTGCAAAGGCTCAACAATAATAGTTACGCAACCGCTTAGAATCGTTGATTCTTCAACAAATAAGGCATAAAATTGTACTAAAAAAAAGCCTTGCTATCTTGTGTAACTTGTTTTACAATATGGTTAATGAGGTATTTTACCAATAAGCAATTATAACGTATACTATTAAAGGAGGATATCATTATGGCATTTGTTATTGGCGATAGCTGTGTAGCATGTGGCGCTTGTGCTGCTTCTTGTCCAGTAGGTGCAATCTCTGAAGGAGATGGCAAGTTCGAGATCGATGCTGATTCATGCATCTCATGCGGATCTTGTGCAGGTACATGCCCAACAGGAGCAATTTCAGAAGAGTAATCCGAATAAAAAAAGAGCCTTACGGCTCTTTTTTTATTGTTTAACTTTTATACATACTTTCCTCATTATATATAGATTTCACGTAAAACAAGGCAGGACATTACCACCGATAATATCCTGCCTATTTTATATCTGATTGATTGTGTTACAACCATTTAATTATTTTACAGTTACCTTATCTACCTGATATAATCCGTCTTTTACTTCGCCAGATCCTACCACCTTATCATTGCCCTGCTGGAATGTAATCGTTGTGCTACCTACGCTTTCTTTATTGTCTCCTTTTGTAATCTTGCCCTTAACAGTCTGATCTTCGTAAACAACTTCATCACCATCTACAGTTACTTTACCGTCATTCTTCAACCCTGCATTGATCTCACAGTCATTGATCTTACCGGCATTATTATTCTTTACAGAACCATTCAATGTTGTGTCTTTTACAACACCATTGTTCTCTACAGATCCATTTAATTGAGAATCACTCACTCTTCCATTATTAACAACCGTAGTATTCACTGCGCTGTCTAAGCTACCCTGTAATGTACTGTTATTAGTCACATTACCATTACCGTCAATCTTTGACTGATTCTTAATAGTACCATTATTGATTAGCTCTGTATTTTCAGGAACTGTTACCGTTACTCCCTCCGGAATAGTTACTGTGATAGAATCCTCTATCGTTACTGTGGTTCCCTCCGGAATGATCATATCCTTCTCGATTGTCAGATCTTTCTGAATATGAATATCTTTACCGCCAGCTGCAACAGCTTCTTCCAACGATCCAAATGCATCCTTGCCATCTTCTGTCTTCCAGGTTGCCTCAAATTCTGTCTTCAATGACCATTTCGCATAAATCGTAACATCTCCGGTTACAACATCTTTCTCGAAATCCCATGCTGTCGTACACTCTGCATCTTTGTACCAACCACGCATGGTATATGTATCATCCTGCGGATCAGCTGGTTTTGCTGCGATCTTACCATATGCTACCATCTGTGCTTCCGGTGCGGTTCCATGTCCATTGGCATCAAATGTTACCTTATGGGTAATCTCTTTTCCTTCTGCATCTGTCATTGTTGCATCCGGATTCTTATTATCTACCTTTGCATCTGAGGTCGTTGTAACTCCTGTCAGAATACCATTGTTTGTCACATTTCCATCTACTGTACTGCCCGAAATGGTTCCGTTATTCGTTGTTTCTCCCTTAACCGTTCCGGCTGTAATCGTACCGTTCTTTTCATTCGTTACCTTACCTGCTACTGTACTACCTGAAATGCTTCCACTATTGCTAATCTTACCATCTACCGTACTGTCTGTAATAGTTCCATTATTGGTTGTCGTTCCGGATACTTCTGCGTTCTGTACATTACCTGTGTTTGTCAATGTTCCAGTTACCTTTGTAGCTTTATCGTCACCACCAAGTGTACCCGCATTGTCTACTTTACCGGTAATGTCTGTTCCACTGATCGTAGCACCTGCTGCATTCGTTACTTCCGGCTGCTTCTCTGATGTCTTACTGGCTATTGAACCACCTGTAATTACACCATTTTCTGCATTGATAACCTGATCTGCTTTCATTGTTGTGTCTGCAATCTTTCCCTTATTGCTTACATCTCCGGTTATGTCCGCTCCGGTTACTGTTCCTTCATTAGTTACATTTCCGGTTATTTCTGCTCCGGTTACTGATCCTGTGTTTGTTACATCTCCGGTTACTTTCGAGCCTTTGATGTCTCCTACATTGGTCACATCTCCAATTACTGTCGTCTTTTCGATACTTCCACTGTTGTCCACTTTTCCGGTAATCTGACCATCTGTAATCCGACCACCCTTTTCGTTCTTAACAGCACCAGCAATCGTTGTATTCGTGATTGTTGCTCCGTCTGCATTCTCAACATTACCGACAATCTGTGATTCCTCTGTAGCGTCTGTTGTCAGAATCGTTCCCTTATTCACTAAACCACCGGATACTTCTAACTGACCACCATTTGCAATCGTTATCTTTGTACCCTTATCAATCGTTACCGTAGCTCCGTCCGGTGTCTTCACCTGATCCGAAATTGTAATATCTTTCTGGATATGAATATCCTTACCACCTGCTTTAACTGCATCCTCTAAGGTTCCATAATCCTTTTCACCATCTGCATTAGTCCAGTACGCATCATATTCAGAAGTCGAATTCCACTTTGCATATAAAGTGATATCTTTGTTAACTGTATCCTTTGTGAAATTCCATTCTTTCGTATAATTCTCATCCTGATACCATGCAAGGAATACAAACTGCTCATCTCTCACACGATCCGGCTCATTCACCTTACGTCCACATACAACCTTCTGTGCCTCTGGTGCCTTTGTTCCATGTCCCTGTGTATCAAATGTAACTGTATACTGCACTTGATCAAAATCACTATTTACAATCTTACCATTTTCCTGGTTGTCAATTTTTCCCTCGATTATACAGTTATCAATTCCACCATCATTTGTAGTGTCACCATTCAGTGTACTGTCGGTAATCTTACCACCATTCTCATTCGTGGTTGTTCCATTCAGTGTACTGTTTGCAATCTTACCACCTTTCTCATTCGTGGTTGTTCCATTCAATGTACTGTCAGTAATCTTACCGTTTTCTTTGTTCTCAACCTGGCCATTTAATGTTGTACCATCTAACTTTCCGTTATTCTCTACATCCGGTGCAATGATTCCACCATAAATGCTTCCTGCCTTGTTGTTCTGAACCGTACCCTTACCTTCGATCTTACCGTTGTTGTTGACTCTTCCATCATTGATAAACTGCTTGCTATAACTGCTGAATAGAAGATATCGTATTATAGATAAAATGAGGTGCAATCTGGGATAACATAATCGAGATCCGTAATTGTGCCGCTTCATTCTCCTTCCGCGCCAGATTCTCATTTTGTTCCATCATGGCAACTACAAACATTAAGATCATAGATATACTGATCGCAATATTGGTCAATGAGATTCCATAATAGAATGTCTGGATCACCGTCATGATAAATGGAAGGACAATATAAGAAAGCAGCGACACATATATCAGTCTGCTGACCTTTTTTCGATAAGATATCAATATTGTCGCATCTAATATCATACACATCATTGGCAGCACCATAGATATCACATGTCCCGGATTGCGATGATATATATTATCTGCGTCTATATAATAATATAAATGGGTAACCTGTGATACCAATACAAGCAACATTCCCACAACCGAAATCATATATACCGCCTGCAGCCGGATAAGTGGTATATCTTTCTCTGTATGAAATCGCTTGCCTTTTCGAACAGGATGACTCCGTTTTCCAAACAAGGAATAACACAAATATCCATGGTACAAAAATACCATTCCATCACTTAACAAAAACACGATTCCATTACTGATCCGCACCACAAAATATGCCATCGTTCCCGGCACACCACGAAATCCCCATGCAAACGCATCATTTAAGAGCAGACACGCACAACACAGCAGAATCCATAGCAGCCATTTTCTCTTTTCCCTTTCAAAATTACGACTCATTAACATGCATAAGGCTGCAATCAGGGAGAAAATACACCCCCATAACAACATCGCAATATGCAATGACGTTCGATTAAACATATTCTGATTCCTCTTCTCCCCTATCTTACATAACTGATAAACACATTTCCGCTGTCTTTCACTTTACTCTCGAACTCTTCTCTCGATTCTACAATGTCCTCTGTCTCCAATGGATTGATATAACGGATCCGTTCTCCGTTATAACTTGTTACCAGCACATAGGTGCCATCTGCAAATCTTGTAATAACCGGAGCATCCTTGCACAGATAATACAAACCATTCTCAAAATCACATCCGGTAATATCCGTTCCCTGTCGTCCGGTATATTTAAGGATCACATCCTCTACCGGCATATCATTTGCAAGATCCTGCTGCATCGCAGACAGATCTGGATTCTTTTCTTCATAGACGCCCATCATGTAGATACATGCTGACAAAGTATCCTGTACATCTGCTACCGTATAGATTTTGATCTTATCTGCTACTGTATGATAATCCTTGACTGCAATCTTTCTCCATACGATCACACCGTGTTCATCTAATACCACACCCGCATTCTCATAAGCCGCACGTACTGCCTCATTCAGATTCAGATAATCCGTCATATACTGTCCCTGTCCATAGGCATAGAACTTCTTATTAATATGATCAAATGTGATCTTAACCGTAGTGTCTTCCTCATTGACAATCTGTTTCGTGATCATCAGTTTCGGCTTATTCGTCACATAGATATACTTTGGAAATGTCATATAAAGCTGATTATACGCATTATCTGTATACTTATATGCAACCTTGATCTCATCCTCACTCTCCTGTTCCTTATAAGTGATGAAATCCTGTGTCGTCGGTTCAAATTCTCCATTGATCTTGCGGACACGCTCTAAATAGACCACGCCATCCTTTGCCGTTGCTTCCATTACATATACACCGGTAGATCCATATGTCTTCACAACTTCTTTATTCTGGTTAATGATATCAATGGTCGAGATTGGACAGGTTACCGTCTTATCAAGTGCCACTTCAATATCACCCTCCCGGATTCTTCCAAGAATCAGATCCTGTTCCACAAAACCGATGGTCTCCAAACGTTCTCCACTCTCTGCATCTAATGTCCAGCTTTTCTTCGTATCGAGGTCTAATACCGTTACCTGTGTCGTATTCTCTGGTAACAGTTCGTTCGGATAGCCGATCAGATGATTATCGTCCGATACCGCAAGATGTTCATTCAGCACATCTTCAATAAAGATCTCTGACTTCTTTGTTGCCGTATCCACCTTTACCACCGAATCGTTGTCAAAATAATAGAACTCACCGTCCTGATTGAGATACAGTAATGTCTCCATATCTTCTTTCAAAATACTGTACGGTTTGTTATTCTCAATAAATAATATTTCCTGCATACGGTCCTTGTTCGCCTCAAACCGATATACCGCAATTCCGACTTTTCCCTCATGCACACCGCGATTCATATATCCATATACCGCAAATGTGATATCGCCGTCCTTAGACATATTCAATATCTTAATGTTGTTCTCATCATAAGTTACTCGGGCATCTGTGAAATTATCATTCTGGCAGAACCCATACACATTCGTGATCGTACCACCATTATAGTCGTAATACCACAACTGTCTTGCCTGTGTAAATGCGACCTTCGTCTGTTTGTCATTCGCCACATACTGGTAATCAGAATCTTTCGTAATACCAATCTTGAATTGATTCGATGTCAGATCTACATTGTCTGGCGTAAATAATGCCTCCTGTGTCCGCTTATAATCAAGCAGGTACACATTCTCTTCATCGACATATCGTACCCGGTAATCTTCTGTAACATAGAAATTCTCCGGCACTTTATTCTCTGTTGCCGAGATCATATACTTAAGCTGAATGATCGCATAACTGTCATCAATCTCTTTGATACTGGCAATTGGTTTGGTGAGCTGTGATGGGTTCAGATCTGCAAAAGTGATCGTGTCAAAACTCGAATGAATATCAACCTCTGAAAGATATTCATTATTCCCATCTTCATTTGGCTCAATGCTCTTTGAGATCACTTTCTCCGCTTCTGTCTTATCAAAAAGTGCCATATTGAAATTCTGTACAAACTCTAACAGCTTCTCGGTATGGAAATCATTTTCTACAACAACACGGGTATAATATCTCGCCCCAACATCCTCACCAGACATCGCTTTCAACACCAATACATATTCCTGCAATTCCTCTAGCTTTGTACGGAAGGTAATACGGATCTTATCGTAACCGTCTGCCTGATTCAGTTCGGTAACAGCTCCATTCTCGATCAGATCTCCCTGATACTGGCTCCGCAATTCATATTCATACGTCCCATAATTGACATTACCCTGATCGGACCACAATTCAATCGTCTGTCCATAATCCATCGGTGTGATCGTATCCCGAAAATAGGTCGTATCTACCTTACCGGTATACCCATGCAGTGCATTAATAAAGGAATCCTTATAACGAACATACACGATTGGCAATTCTGCCTGTTCCATCTCAACAGATACTTCCTCCACACCTGCATTATCTATCTTATTTACAACAAAAATACTTCCCACAAATATCATGAATAAGATCAGTATTTTTGCAATTAATCTTCCGTCCATAATTATCTCCTATATTCTATCAGGTTACACCTGTTACTTTCTTATCGAATTCTACTATGCTGGAACTTCCTGCAAAACTTGTCATGCCGCCGTCTTCTCACATAGATCTCCTGACATACCATAACCTGCAGCAAATTCTTCCACTGTTCTTCTTTTTCCTTATCTACATCCTTTGCCATCATGGCTAAGACATCTTTTGCCATCCGGTAAATGGTTACCGCATCCGGGTACTCCACATACATCGGACTCCCTTCATATTCATATCGATCCAGATACTCTTCTACAATAGAGGCTGCCAAACGTACCTGTCTTGGATAAAGACGTTTCATATACTCGCAGTCCCTCTGACACATTTCTTCCTCTTCTAAAAAATCCGGTTCCCTCGGAAACAACGAATCTAGATTATAGTGAAATCCCTGCATATCCATAACATATCCCTTTTCCTATCTTCCATAGTTCTAAAATATGCGGATTGCGTCAAAATGTGCCGTCGCTCTTTGTCCCGATGTAGGAACAAAAGTGCAAACGGTCTCCTCGAACCTGAAACCGTCTGCACCCCTTACATCCCTGATCTAATCTTTTTTACTTACTCGTCACCAAAAGAAATACCCAATGCTCTGGCATTTAATACGATACTATCCTGTGGTGATACATACTTTAACTTTCCGGCACTATCCGATAACGCAATATCTGTCACATCGTTATCTTTCAATACAACCAGCCGACCATACTTCTCTTCCTTGATCAACTGTGCAGCATATGCACCAAACCGGGAAGAAAGCACTCTGTCATATGCATCCGGGCTGCCACCTCTTTGTGTATGTCCCGGTACTGCAACACGTACTTCGCAACCACATGCATCCTTGATCTGATCGGCAATCTCATATGCAACGGATGGATATGCACGCTGTGCAATCTTTTCTTTTCTCTTTTTCTTTGGAAGTGCTGCATCCTCTTTCGAGATTGCACCTTCTGCGACTGCAATAATCGAAAATCCCTTACCTGCTTTACTTCTCTTTTCCAATGCCTTCACTACGCTGTTAATATCATATGGAATCTCTGGAAGCAAGATAATATCTGCACCACCTGCAATACCGGCATGCAATGTGATGTGTCCTACTTTGTGTCCCATGATCTCGACAACAAATACACGGTTATGGGATGCTGCCGTTGTATGGATACAGTCAATTGCCTGTGTTGCAATGTCTACTGCAGACTGGAAACCAAAAGTCATGTCGGTACCCCAAAGGTCATTGTCGATCGTCTTAGGAAGTCCGATCACATTTAATCCCTCTTCGCTTAACAGGTTTGCTGTCTTTTGGGAACCGTTACCTCCCAATACAACTAAACAGTCTAACTTTAACTTCTTATAGGTCTCTTTCATCGCTTTGACTTTGTTGATTCCGTCCTCGGTTGGCTGATCCATTAACTTAAATGGCTGTCTGGAACTTCCAAGGATCGTTCCGCCCTTTGTCAGAATACCAGAGAAATCTTCTGCTTTCAGAATCTTATAATTGTTACGGATCAATCCCTTGTAACCTTCCAAAAATCCGTATACCTCGATCTCATCCTTGTACATATGACAAAGACCTTTTACCACACCTCTCATTGTAGCGTTCAGTGCCTGACAGTCGCCACCGCTTGTTAACATACCAATACGTTTCATGTGCATACCTTCCTTTCTCTCTTGTTGACAAGATTATTATGATCATTCAGGCAATCATTTACCCATTATTTGCCCTATATTACAAACTCACTCTTCCCTCAAGTGCCCGCAAAAGTGTTACTTCATCAATACACTCAAGGTCACCTCCGACTGGAATACCGGAAGCAATTCTTGTAACTTTAATTCCTGTTGGCTTGACCAGTTTACTGATATACATTGCTGTTATCTCCCCTTCTACACCGGAGTTCGTGGCGATGATCAATTCTTTAACATCTCCACGCAGGCGGACGATCAATTCTTTCAGCTTAATGTCCTCCTGTCCAATACCTAGCTTTGGTGAAATGGCTCCATGTAATACATGATACACACCATTATATTTGCCGGTACGCTCATAGGCCGCCAGATCTCTCGGTGTCTCTACCACCATGATCGTTGACTTGTCGCGGTTATTCGATGCACAGATCGGACAGATCTCTTTATCCGTCAGGGTATAACATTCTTTACAGTATCTTACATTCTCTCTGGCAGTTGTCATGGAATCCGCTAATGCTTTGACCTGATCCTGCGGCATATTGATAATATGATATGCCAGTCTCTGTGCGGACTTGTTACCAATTCCCGGTAACCGTCCAAGCTCTTCTACCAGATGATTCACTTGTTCACTATATAGATCCATTAGAACGGAAAGCCTCCCATTCCTCCCAT
>CACWQE010000058.1 GCA_902762905.1 uncultured Lachnospiraceae bacterium
ACATTTATCATAAGCAGGTACTTCAGAACCGCCGGTACTCGGCGAGGTGTTTTCGAGCCTAGTACCGCTGCGTGTGATGAGTAGCGAGAGCGTGCCTGCGATGATATGTTATATCCAAACAACCGATTTGAAACCTAATGTTTCGCGCGTTCGTTCCCTTACGCTGTGCAGGGGGAAAAAGTGCTTGACATTTGTTGGTGAAATGTTATAATGAAAACATCTTGAAACGGGTTTCAAAAGAAAAAATAGACAAAGAGGTGTGGAAGATGGCAAGTATTCGAGAAGTAGCAGCATTAGCAAATGTATCACCATCAACGGTTTCCAGAGTTATGAACGGAACTGCGAATGTAGATCCAGAGAAACGGGAACGTGTTTTGAAGGCTATTGAAGAAAGCGGTTTCACGCCGAACGAGGTAGCAAGATCACTCTTTAAGAAGTCTTCCAAGACATTAGGAATGATTATTCCAAGTATTAAGAATCCTTTCTTTACAGAGTTGTCAAGTGCGATTGAACGCACAGCCAACCAATATGGCTACCGCATGATCTTATCGAACACAGGAGGCAATCTTGAGAAAGAGAAGAATGCGATATCCATGTTAGTATCCATGAATGTGGATGGTATTGTATTAGCAACCAGTAATGCAGGTTTGCGCAGTTACTTAGATAACTGTAAGACACCAATCGTTACGATTGACCGGTTGATCTCTAAGAATGCATCCGGTGGTTATATTCACTGTGATCATTATGAAGGGGGACGGTTAGCAGCGGAACATCTGATTGATTGTGGATGCAAGAGTATTGTCTGTGTAAGAGGATTAGATGGAATATCCAGTGCCAAGGAACGTTTTGCAGGATACTTAGATGTCTGTAAAGAGAATGGCATCAAGGAACAGAGTATCATCTGCGATTATGATTTTAATGAAGGGCTTGCCATGACAGAAGATCTGTTAAAGCAATATCCAGATGTGGATGGAATTATTGCCTGCAATGATATGGTGGCAATATCCATTTATAAGGTATTGCATCGCAAGAAGATCCGGGTGCCGGAAGAGATTCAGATCATTGGATATGACAATATTAATCTTTCCAGATTGATGACACCGGAATTTACAACAGTAGCGCAGCCGATTGAGAAGATGGGCGTGAAAGCAGCAAGACTTCTGATCAAGAAAGAGAGTAATCGGCAGCAAGAGTATATTTTTTCTCCAGAACTAATCATCAGAGAAACCACAAAATTACAGAAAGGGGCTGACGCACAATGAAGAAAAAAGGAGTATTAAACAGTGATATTTCAAGAGTTCTTTCTTACATGGGACATACGGATCGCATCGCTATCGGAGATTGCGGATTGCCGATTCCAGATGAGGTAGAGCGGATTGACTTAGCACTTGCATTCGGAGTGCCTTCATTTATGGATACGTTACGGGTTGTAGTAGAGGATATGAAGGTAGAGAAGATTGTGTTAGCGCAAGAGATTAAGGAACAGAATCCAAAGGTATTACAGGAGATCGAGGAACTGTTCAAAGATCAGAACATCGAAGTAGAATATGTTTCACATCAGGAATTGAAACATCAGACATTAGATTGCAAAGCGGTGATCCGTACAGGTGAGACAACACCATATGCTAACATCATTTTGCAGTCCGGTTGTATATTCGGGTAAGGATCAGGGGGTGACAGACGATGAATATTGAGATGACAGGGATTAACAAGTCGTTCGGTGCCAATCAGGTATTGAAAGATGCTGCATTTACCTTGAAAGACGGTGAGGTACATGCTCTGATGGGAGAGAATGGTGCCGGCAAATCCACATTGATGAAGATTCTTACCGGTGTCTATACCAAAGATTCCGGAACCGTCAAAGTGGATGGCAAAGAAGTGAATTTCAAGTCTCCACAGGAAGCGGAGAAGGCAGGAATTGTATTTATCTATCAGGAATTGAATGTATTATTTGATCTGACCGTGGAAGAGAATCTTTTCATGGGGAAGGAGATCACAAAGAAGTTTGGCATCTGTGATAAGAAAGCAATGCATGCAAAGGCACAGGAAGTTATGGACAAGATGGGAGTTCAGATTCCGATTGAAGCCGTGATGTCAGATCTTTCTGTAGGACAGCAGCAGATGGTTGAGATCTGTAAGGCGTTGATGGTAGATGCCAAAGTCATCATCATGGATGAGCCGACAGCAGCACTTACCGAACGTGAGACAGAGAGCTTGTTCCGGGTAATGAGAGCGTTACAGAAGAAAGGGGTATCGATTGTATATATCTCACATCGTATGGAAGAGATCTTCGTATTGTGTGATCGAATTACAATTCTTCGGGATGGTTCTTATATTGGAACAGAACATGTCAACGATATTGATATGGACGGTATTGTTAAAATGATGATCGGCCGGGAGATCGGTGAACGGTATCCAAAGCGTGATGTCAAGATCGGTGATGAGGTACTTAGAGTAGAAGGACTTACCAAAGAGAAGGTATTCCATGATGTATCCTTTGATGTAAGAGCAGGAGAAGTACTTGGAGTTGCAGGTCTGATGGGAGCCGGCAGAACAGAGATTATGGAGGCAATTTTCGGAAGTATCTCTAAGAATCATGGTCAGATCTATATTGATGGTAAGCAGGTTACGATCAAGAATCCGAGACAGGCGATTGCAGCAGGCATTGGATTCATTACAGAGGATCGTAAGACCGAGGGCCTTTTGTTAGAGAAGAGTATTGCAGAGAATATTGAAATAGCTAATTTGAAATCGGTTTCGAAGCATGGAGTGCTATCTAGGAAGAAACAGGAAGAATTAGTGCAGCAGGGAATCGAGGAATTCAAGATCAAATGCTTTGGCCCATGGCACGAATGTAATAACCTAAGTGGTGGTAACCAGCAGAAGGTTGTATTAGCCAAATGGATTGCAACAAATCCAAAGATCTTAATCTTAGATGAGCCGACAAGAGGTGTAGATATCGGAGCAAAGAAAGAGATCTACAATGTGATCAATAAGATGGCAGCACAGGGTGTGGCTGTGATCATGGTATCTTCAGAATTACCGGAAGTATTGGGTATGAGTGATCGGATTATGGTAGTTCGGGAAGGTGAAGTAAGAGGAATCTTAGACGGCAAAGATGCAGATCAGGAAAAGATTATGACATTAGCGACGGGAGGTACATTATAATGGATAAAGTAGTAGAAAAGAATAAAAAAAGTATAGGTACTATCATTGGAGAATATGGTGCATTTATCGCACTGGTATTATTGGTAATTGTAATCAGTTGTGTAAGCCCGGAATTCCGGACAACAAGTAACTTTTTGAACCTGTTACGTCAGGCATCTTTCAACGGATTGATTGCATTTGGTATGACATGTGTTATCCTTTCCGATGGAATTGACCTTTCTGTTGGTTCTACATTTGCATTGAGTGCGATCCTCTGTGCAGAGATGTTAGTTCACGGTGTTCCTGCCGGACTTGCTATTATCCTTGCACTTGCAGCAGGTACAGCGCTTGGCGTGATCAGTGGTGTGTTAGTAACGAAAGGACGGTTACAGCCATTTATCGCAACCTTGATCACAATGACAGCATATCGTGGACTTGCCCTGATCATCACAGATGGTAAGCCAATCTCCAGACTGGCTTCTAACATTGAAAGCGAGTCAGGTTCATTCTTATTCAAGGTATTAGGAAAAGGTAATCTGGTATTCGGACCAAATGATATGTTCTCTGTTCCGATTCCTGCAATCATTTTGATCGTATTATTATTGGTATTTTACTTTGTATTACATCACACTACATTTGGTAGAAGAATCTATGCAACAGGTAGTAATGCAAAATGTGCAAAGTTAGTAGGTGTCAACACAGTAAGAATTAAGATTGCTGTATACGCAATCTCCGGTTTCATGGCAGCTTTGGCAGGTCTTATCATGATCTCCCGTGTAGATTCTGCACAGCCTACATTAGGTGATGGCTATGAGTTGGATGCAATCGCAGCGGTAGCACTTGGTGGAACCAGCATGAGTGGTGGACGTGGTAAGATCGTTGGTACATTAGCTGGTGTATTGATCATTGCAGTATTAAATAACGGTTTGAATATTTTAGGAGTTTCTACTTACTATCAGGAAGTAATTAAGGCAATTGTTATCTTAGTAGCTGTATTATCTGACCGTAAAAGATAAGAGATTGGAGGTATGTAGCATGAAGAAATTAATCAGTATTTTCCTTTGTTTGGTAATGATGTTTTCGTTTGCCGGATGCGGCATTGTAATTGATGGTGAGGGTGGTTCTGGCACGAAACAAAGTAGTGCATCCGGTTCCATTGGTTTATCGGTATCGACACAGAATAATCCGTTCTTCGTAACCTTGGTAGAAGGTGCACAGAAGGCAGCCGATGAAGCAGGCGTTAGTCTTACTGTAGTTGACGCTGGTGATGATGCAACAAAGCAGGTAAGTGATATTGAAGATCTGGTATCTAAGAACATTAGCGTATTGATCGTTAATCCGGTTGATTCGGATGCAGTAACCGGTGCAGTAGAGGCAGCCGTTGCTAAAGGCGTAAAGGTAATTTCTGTTGACCGTGTTGTAAATGGTGTCGATATTGATTGTCAGATCGCTTCGGATAACGTAGCCGGTGCAGAATTAGCAACCCAGTATATTGTAGATACATTAGGCGAAGGTGTAAAGACCGCAGAGTTGATCGGTACTTCCGGTGCATCTGCAGCCATTGACAGAAGCCAGGGCTTCCATAATATCGCAGACGAGAAGTTAGATATTGTTGCAAGCCAGACTGCAAACTTTGACCGTACCGAAGGAATGTCCGTTATGGAGAACATGCTTCAGGGTAATGGTGATATTCAGGCAGTATTTGCAGCAAATGATGAGATGGCATTAGGAGCTGTTGAGGCAGTAACCGGTGCAAAGAAAGATGTCTTAGTCGTTGGATTTGATGCAACGGATGATGCGATTGAAGCAATCCGTGAAGGCAGAATGGGTGCCACGATCGCACAGCAGCCAGATCTGATCGGTTCTACCGCAGTAGAGAATGCAATAAAATTAATTAAAGGAGAAACCATTCCGAAAGAGATTCCGGTTGAGGTTACTTTGATCACAAAGGATAACGTAGACGAATAGGAGGCATAGATATGAAGGTACTGAATATCGGTTCCATGAACTTAGATTATGTGTATCAGGTCGATCATATTGTACAGCCGGGCGAGACGATCAGCAGCGGCGGCATGAACATTTTCCTTGGAGGCAAGGGAATGAATCAGTCGATTGCTTTGGCAAAAGCAGGCGTAGAGGTTTATCACGGTGGTATGATCGGGGAAGACGGACAGCCATTCTTAGATGCCTGCAAGGAATACGGGGTAAAGGGTGAATACATTCGTAAGGTTCCGGGTAAGACCGGACATACGATCATCCAGATTGATAAGGATGCCCAGAATTGTATCTTGTTATTTGGTGGAGCAAATCAGATGCTGACTGAAGATTATATTGATGAAGTGTTAGCAGGCTTTGAGAAAGGTGATATTCTTCTTTTACAGAACGAAGTCAACAATGTTGCCTATATGGTTGACAAGGCTTACGAGAAGGGAATGCAGATCGCATTGAATCCGTCTCCATTTGACAGCAAGTTAGATGCAGTTGATATGAGCAAGATCAGCATTTTCTTATTAAATGAGATTGAGGGTGGACAGATCACAGGTCTGTCTGCTCCAGATGAGATTCTTGCCGATATGTGCAAGCGTTTCCCGAATGCGAAGATCGTATTAACGCTTGGCTCCGATGGTGCAGTATATGCAGAAGCTGGTAAGACGTATCATCAGCCAATCTTCAAGGTACAGGCAGTCGATACGACAGCAGCAGGAGATACCTTTACCGGATATTTCTTAGCCGGATTGGTAGAGGGCATGCCAATTGAGGACATCCTTAAGATGAGTGCAAAGGCGTCTTCCATTGCAGTAACCAGACAAGGTGCAGTACCATCCATTCCGTATCGGAAAGAAGTAGAAGAAGCATTGCAGACAATGTAATCATAGAAGAAAGATGAGGTAGATATTATGAAGTTTTTTATTGACACAGCAAATGTAGAGGATATTAAGAAAGCAAATGATATGGGTGTAATCTGTGGTGTTACTACCAACCCATCCCTCATCGCAAAAGAGGGCAGAGATTTCACTGAGGTAATCAAGGAGATCACAACGATCGTGGATGGCCCGATCAGTGGTGAAGTAAAAGCAACTACAACAGATGCAGAGGGAATGATCGCAGAAGGCAGAGAGATTGCGGCTATTCATCCAAACATGGTAGTTAAGATTCCAATGACGGTAGAAGGCTTGAAAGCAGTTAAAGTATTATCTGCAGAGGGAATCAAGACCAATGTAACTTTGATCTTCACTCCGGCACAGGCACTTTTAGCTGCCAGAGCAGGTGCTACTTATGTGTCTCCATTCTTAGGAAGATTGGATGATATCAGTTCTATGGGTGTTACTTTGATTGAAGAGATCGTACAGATCTTTGATAACTATGATTTGGATACCGAGATCATTTGTGCTTCGGTTCGTAATCCAATCCATGTAATTGATTGTGCATTGGCTGGTGCAGACATCGCAACAGTTCCTTATAAGGTAATTGAGCAGATGACAAAGCATCCATTGACCGATCAGGGTATTGAGAAATTCAAAGCAGATTACGAAGCAGTTTTCGGAAAGTAAAAGGAATAAGTGCCTGGATAGCGGAATGTTATCCGGGCGCAAATATTCAATAGAAAAATCTGAGATAAAAAGGAAAGGGTTTTTGTATGAATAAGTTAGAACTTCAGAAGAAAGCGGTAGCGGTTCGCAAGGACATTGTGACAGCCGTACACAGTGCAAAGGCTGGTCATCCGGGTGGATCGTTATCCGCAGCAGATATATTTACCTATTTATATTTTGAGGAAATGCACATTGATCCTGCAAATCCAAAGTGGGAGGACAGAGACCGTTTTGTGCTTTCAAAGGGACATACGGCGCCGGGCTTATATTCGGCTTTAGCGGAACGTGGATATTTTCCGGTTGAGCAGTTGAAGACGTTACGCCACATAGGCTCCATCTTACAGGGACATCCAGATATGAAACATATTCCGGGTGTGGATATGTCTTCCGGTTCGTTAGGACAGGGACTTTCTGCCGCAGTTGGAATGGCACTTGCAGCGAAGATGAAAGGAAAGAATTATCGTACCTATTGTCTTTGCGGAGATGGAGAGATTCAGGAAGGACAGATCTGGGAAGCAGCGATGTTTGCCGGGGCAAGAAAGTTAGATAATCTGTTAGTGATCGTAGACAATAACAATCTGCAGATTGATGGAAGTGTGGCAGAGGTATGTTCACCATATCCGATCGCAGATAAGTTTGAAGCATTTAATTTCCATGTCATTGAGATCAACGGCAATGACTTTGATGAGATCCATCAGGCATTTGAAAAAGCGAAAGCAACCAAGGGAATGCCAACTGCAATTATTGCACATACCGTAAAAGGCAAAGGTGTATCCTTCATGGAGGATCAGGTTGGCTGGCATGGTAAAGCACCAAATGATGAAGAGTACGAGCAGGCAATGCAGGAGTTAGAAAAGGCAGGTGAGGCACTATGTTAGGAGATAAGATTGCAACCAGAGACAGTTACGGCAATGCTTTAGTAGAATTAGGCAAAGAGCATGACAATCTTATTGTATTAGATGCTGACTTAGCTGCCGCAACCAAGACCGGAATCTTTAAGAAGGCATTTCCGGATCGTCATATTGACTGTGGAATTGCAGAGTGTAATATGGCTGGTATTGCAGCGGGTATGTCTACTGCCGGATATGTACCATTTATGAGTTCCTTTGCTATGTTTGCAGCGGGACGTGCATTTGAGCAGATCCGTAATTCGATTGGATATCCGCATCTGAATGTGAAGATTGGTGCAACTCATGCCGGAATCTCGGTCGGTGAGGATGGAGCAACGCATCAGTGTAATGAGGATATTGCTTTAATGCGTGCAATTCCTGGCATGACAGTCATTAATCCTTGTGATGATGTAGAGGCAAGAGCAGCGGTCAAAGCAGCATTTGACTATAATGGACCATGTTATCTTCGTTTTGGACGGTTAGCCGTTCCGGTATTAAATGACGAAGAGACGTATCATTTTGAATTAGGCAAAGGCGTAGAATTGCGGGATGGCAAAGACATCACGATCATTGCAACCGGACTTTGTGTTTCGGAGAGTATGGAAGCTGCAAAGTTATTGGCGGCAGATGGAATCGAGGCACAGGTGATCAACATTCATACGATCAAACCGATTGATGAAGAGATCATTGTTGCGGCTGCTAAAAAGACCGGAAGAATCTTCACAGTAGAAGAACATTCGATCATCGGTGGCCTGGGAAGTGCAGTTGCAGAAGTGCTGATTGAACAGAGCCCAACAAAGATGAGCCGAATCGGTGTCCGTGATACCTTTGGTGAATCTGGTCCGGCAAAGGATCTGCTTCACAAGTATGGTCTGGATGCAGAGGGCATTTACAATCAGATCAAAGTACAATTATAATAATTGCAATCTGGCAGGGTGCCAGTGCAATAGATGTACCATGTTTTATGTAGTGGTATGCATAGCGAGAGGAAAGATCGGAGTCAGATGTGGCTTCGGTCTTTTGCTGTACAAATGAATTGTAATTATATCAAAAATGCTTATAATAAGGGTTAGGAATATCCTATGTACGGGAGTGCTTGCTTTCCAGGCAATAAAGACATATAAAAAATGGATGGATGAGAGGTGTTAGATTATGAAGAGTATATTGATTAAAGACACTACAAAGGAAGAACGGATTCGGATTGTGCAGGAAGGTTTGAATCAATGCGGTGGAGCCTGTGATTTTTGTAATGGTTGTGATAATCTAGGTGGCGGTTCTGTGGATGCATTTTACGAGCCGTATATCAATGGTGAGAAAGAGTTACGCGAGATTAACGAAGAGTATCGGCAGAATCAGGGATTAGTGAGGTAAAGGATAGGATGAGACCACCAGAGATAGCATCCTCAACAGAAGAGGAACGGAGACAATATATCAAGAATGCATTTCCGTGCATTGCAGATTGTGATATGTGCGGAATTTGTACCGTGTTTCGGGGCAAAGATCCAGAGCTTGCATATGATGACTATATTTGTGGTAAACGGGAGTATCTGGATGTGTCAGGGGATTACAGGTGATTGAATTTTACCGGCTTGCTAATCTATGTAGCAAACGGAATTATAAAATATTGAGATACCAGAAGGAGATAATTATGACAGAACAAGAGAAAATGTTAGCAGGAAAGATATATGATCCAAGCGACAGGCAGTTAGAAGCAAGAAGGGTATTGGCACATAAACTGTCCAAGATGTATAATGACAGCTTTGAGACGGAAGAGGAAAAACGAAAAGAGATATTAGATGAACTTATGCCGAATCGGGGAAAGGGAACTTATTTACAGGGACCTATTTTTTTTGACTACGGTCAATTTACGACTATGGGGGAATGTTGTTATGCGAACTTTAACTTTACGGTGTTAGATACCTGTCCGGTAACGATTGGGGATAATGTATTCTTTGGACCGAATTGCACAATTGCAACACCAATGCATCCATTTCGGTGGCAGGAACGCAATCTGAAGTGCAAAGAGGATGGAACATTTTATGATGATGAATATGGGAAGCCGGTCACAATCGGTTCGAATTGTTGGATTGCCAGTAATGTGGTGATTGCGGCAGGCGTTACAATTGGGGAAGGTTGTGTGATCGGAGCAGGAAGCGTTGTGACGAAAGATATTCCGGCTAATTCATTAGCAGCAGGTAATCCGTGTCGGGTAATCCGCCAGATTACGGATGCAGATTCGATTCAGAATCGGAAGGAATTGTTATGAAGCAGTATAAAGTGATGCGAATCCATATGATTAGCGGGTTGTGTTCTACAATGTGATCCGTTATAGATAGAACAGCATCTATGAAATGTTTACTTAGTAATTTTTTAGATAAGTAAATGTTTCATGGGTGCTTTTTTAATATTATAAAATGTTATTCTTATAAACAGATATTAATAATGTCAGATAAATAGTATCCCTTATTTTCTTAAGCAGACATGTGTGTGATGACGTTTGACTTTGCCTGTACACATAGGTAATATGCGGTTATACGTTATAACGCTCAAGACAAACTGCTGTTATAGACGAAAGGCAGATAAAAGCATGGTGTCATTACATTTTTTTGACGGAAAGAAGGGAACATAGTATGGCTGTAACAAAAAGAGTGGAAAAGATTCGGCAGAATTATGTCAATACAAGACCGCATATTTCTTATGAAAGAGCATGGAGTTGGACGAAGTCCTTTCAAAGAACAGAGGGACTTTCACATATCCTGCGTACGGCACAGGCATTTAAGGATACCTGTGAGGAATTACCGGTTAATATATGGGAAGGTGAATTGATCGTAGGCACAAGTGGAGAATATCGGAAATGTGCGATTCTGACACCTGAATTTGGCTGGCAGTGGATTAACGAAGAGATCGATACGTTTCCGCAGCGGAGTCAGGACCCGTATGATGTGACACCGGAGCAGGTTACATTTATCAAAGAGAATATCTTTCCGTATTGGAAGGGGCGTTCGGTGGAGGAGGCATTTCTTGCAAGGGTGCCGGATGCAACCAAATTGATCGGTGTCGATACCGGATTCCTTGATACTGATTCAAAGTGGAGAAATGGTGTCGGAGAGATATCAGCAGATTATATTGATGTTCTGTTACCGAAAGGTTTTGGAGGAATCAGAGCAGAAGCAGAAGCCTATATGAATGAGCTTGATATATCGATTGCGGCAGACAGAAAGAAGCTGGAATTCTATCAATCAGCAATTCTTATTTGTGATGGTATGATCACTTTGGGTCAGAGATATGCGAAGAAAGCAAAAGATATGGCAGAGGCAGAAACCGATTGTCAGAGAAAAGAGGAACTTTTAGAGATTGCCCGTATTTGTTCGGTCATACCGGAACAGGCACCACATACATTTCGAGAGGCAATACAGTTTGTGTGGTTCGTTCAATTAGGAGGTATCCTTTCAGAGAATCCGCTTGCATGGAATCCGGGACGATTTGACCAGTACATGTATCCATATTATCAGGCAGATTTGGAAAAAGGAACGCTTACAAGAGAAGAGGCATTAGAACTGATTGAGCTGTTGTGGCTTAAATATAGTGAATGGGCATGGACGATTTCCAAAAATACAGCGGGATTCTTTGCTGGATATACGAATTTCGAAAATCTTACGATTGGTGGAACGAAGGTGGATGGTTCCGATGCAACAAATGAGATCTCGTATCTGGCAATTGAAGCAACGAAGGAGATTATGACACATCAGCCGACACTAAGCTGTCGGATTCATCCGGATTGTCCGGCTAAGTTTATGGAGGCAGTGACCGGACTTGTTGCAACTGGCTGTGGATTTCCGGCTATTCACAGTGACAGGACAGGCTACCAGATGTTGTCTAATCTAGGATACGATCCGTTAGATGCAAGGGATTGGAATAATTGTGGGTGTGTTGTTCCACATTCAAGAAAGACATTTGAATGGACATCGGCATGTACGATCAGTTTTGCGGCAGCATTAGAATTCGCATTGAATCAGGGTCGGAGCAGGCTGACAGGACAGCAGGTATCGGTGACAGAGAAGGATGCAAAGACATTTACTTCTTATGAAGAGATTGTTGAGGCATGGAAGAAACAGTTCCGCTATCTGGTAAAGCATGGAGTGATCAGTCTGATCACAGCACAGGAGATTCATAAAGAGATCGGTCATCGACCATTTATGTCAGTCTGCAATGAATATTGCATGAAGAATGGCGCGGATCTTGTAGATGGTGGTGCCAAATATAATATTGGCCCGGTTTTTACCGGAGTTGGTCTTTCGGTGACGGCCAATTCGCTTGCAGTCATTAAAAAACTGGTGTATGAGGAGCAGGAGACTACTCTTTCAGAGCTTATAGATGCGATCAACGCAGATTGGGAAGGATATGAGGCGTTGCGTCAGAAAGCAATCGCATGTCCGAAGTATGGAAACGATGATGACTATGTGGATGTAATTGCCAGAGATCTAGCTGACTTCTATCGTCAGGAGGTTGTGGCATATAAGGATATTTATGGTGCTCATTTTGTCACAGCTTTTATGGGAATATCCAATTATCTTCCAACTGGTAAGGTGTTAGGTGCAACACCGGATGGACGTCATGCGAAGGACCCGATCAATGAAGGTGTGTCACCGGTAACAGGAACCGACTCGTCTACATGTCTTGCGGCATTGAGAAGTGCTGCCAAAATGAAGCATGATATGCATAGTGGTGGCACGCTGCTGAATCTGCGTTTGGACCATAACCTGGTTGCAACACCAAGGGGGCGTGCCAATCTTGGTGCAATGCTGCAGAGCTATTTTGCACTAGGAGGATTTCATGTACAATTTAATACCATATCAAATGAGGTGTTAAAGAAGGCACAGGAGAATCCGGATCAATATAGAAGTCTGCTTGTCCGGGTTGCCGGGTATAGTGCACAATTTACCAATCTTTCTAAGGAAATGCAGGATTCTATTATGGCAAGAAATGCACATGAGCAGTTCTAGAAAAGAGGTGTGCGTATGGCGGTTGATGGATATGTGATGCAGCTTCAACCATTTTCTGTGAATGACGGAAATGGAATACGAACAACCATTTTTCTGGCAGGCTGTCCGCTGCGATGTAAGTGGTGTTCGAACCCGGAAGGTTTGATTCGCAGTCCTCTTGTAGGATGGTATGAGAGAAGATGTACAGGGTGCGGAGCATGTAGCAGTGTGTGCCCCAAACGGATTGGATGTAATCTGAATCAGAATCGGGAAGAATGCAGTGCATGTGGAAGATGTAGTAAGGTCTGCCCGACTGGTGCAAGGACGAATATGGTAAGCCTGCTGGATGCGGATACGATACTCTCTGATCTGCAAAGAGATGAGATATTTTACCGTTATAGTGGAGGTGGTGTCACCTTTTCCGGTGGAGAGGCTACGGCACAGCCTGCGTTACTCGATTATTTAAGTTCTAAGCTATATGACCGGAATATCTCCATGACATTGGAAAGTTGTGGTTATTTTGAATTTGAAAAAGTCAAAGATATTCTGGCACGTATGGATCTGATCTTTATGGATCTGAAATTATTTGATGATTGCAAACATAAACAATATACAGGAGTATCGAATCAGTGTATTCTTAATAACATACGACATCTTGCAGAAATATCGGCAGCTGTTATAATACGGATACCGGTTATTGGTGGAGTCAATAATGACGAACAAAACATTCGTTTATCTGCACGTTATGTGCATGATAATCTTCCGAAAGCAAAAATGGAATTGTTACCGTATCACACATTAGGAACGGTGAAGTATGAGGCAATCGGTATGCCTTATGCTACAGAGGACTTCTATCGTCCAACGCCAGAGGAGTTAGAACATTTGAAAAATATTGTGCGTGCAGAAGGAGTGGAATTAGAAGATTTTCGATAAGGTTATATAGAGAAAGAGAGAATTATGTTTGGTAATTTTCTCTTTTTTTATTATAATAAAGTGGAAATAGTGTATAGATACAGAAAAGGGGAAGAACGTTAAAATGATTCAAAACATATTACACAGCAATATATTCATAGGATATTTATGCATCATCAATCTGATAACATTTGCAGTCTACGGCATTGACAAGTGGAAGGCGAAGCATAACAAATGGCGTGTACGGGAAGCAACCTTATTGGGACTGGCGGTAATCGGTGGTTCGATTGGAGCATTTGCAGGAATGTATACGTTTCGACATAAGACAAAGCATTGGTATTTTGTGGTGGGGGTGCCACTCATTTTTGTAATACAGGCAGCGTTATTGATTTACTTGGGAAGGTGAGATAATGTTTGGAAGAAAGAGACGCAAACAGACAAGTACATATGATGCAACAAAAATGCGACCGGTCATCCGTGCAAGTATCTGCACGGGAGAACAGGTCGCAGGTTTTAAGGATCTGCAGACAGGCAGATTTTCTGAGATTATGTTGATACGGGATGCCTCCGATCTCAGGCAATTCTGTATCCAATATGGAGTAGAGCAGTCTGCAATTACAAAAGAGTACTAGAATATAGTAGTCATTTGGGGTAATAGAATTTATGCTTCTTGAGCATGCGCTTCCGTTACTTCGTGTTCTGCGAACATTTTACCGAACAGGAAACGAATGATTGGTCCACAATACATAAGCTGCCAGAAGAATGCAACTGGGAAGTTCATGAAGGTAGTCTGTGCCCATACGGCGATTATCTGGTTGCCAGCATCTTTGAATAGAATAGTTGCAATGAGACTCATGATCGGACACATAATGCAGATGATCATGATGGAGATTGCAAGAGTGATTACAATTGGACGATCCTGTAAAGTTACAATCCGGAATGCTAATTTATGAGCAAGGTTGTCAACTACAAGTAATTCTAAGAAAAAGGCAACCGGCCACATGATCAGTAATTCATGAAATGCGAGTCCGAATACCTGATTGCTCATGCCACCCATATTGAGGGCAATGTTGTAGCAGATCATGACATAGACCATTAGAAATGACATCATTAACGTGAAAATAACATTTTGAAATAAGTTTTTTGGCATAATATTCCTCCTAAAAATGAGTGCAAAAAAGACACATGTGTTGTTCGTTATCAAGCATACACTTGTGTCGTTTCCAATAAAATACCAATTCTTATTTACACTATGTAATTGTTCCGAGTTGTTATTATATGCAACTTCTCTGGAAAAATCAACCCCTAATTTTAATAAATCAAATTAGATTTGGAAGAGATAATGGAGTGTTCAAGACGATATAATTAAAACAGTACTATAATAAAAAGGGGCTTCGCCTCAACGATTGTTTAATCGTTAAAGCGACAGCCTCTTTTGCAATTCTATGTGTTATTGATAATATAATGGACGATCTGTTTTAGTTAGCAGCTTGTGGATCATCATTACCGGCAGTTGTATTAGAAGTCGTGTTCGTATTGGTTGAATCACTGCCTGCTGCATTGTTTGTGGTTGTTGTACTATCCGTAGAACTTCCGTTGGATGTAGTTGTATCGCTGGTTCCAGTGCTGTCTGTAGAGACATTAGCATCGGTACCATCCGTACTATTCGTAGAATCTACAGTTGTTGTGTCCCCGGTTCCCACACTGAATGCCCACATGTTGGTGATCTGATCACTTAAGCGTTTGAAGTCCCAGCCGACATCACTTCGTGCCTGACTGGTTGGATCATTGACATCGAATAATCCGTCTTTGTAATCCTTGATGACAATGTAACTGCTGCTTCTTGTAAAATCACCAGGAGCCATAGAGCAAATGATAACTTTACCGGCTTCTAATGCAGCTTTCATATCGTCTTCATCGACATTAAGTGTTTCGGCACTTAAGCCTAATCCCGCAGCGCCATCTGTCATAAGTGCCCAATTGGTATCGCCGTGCTCATCGACATATCCGTGTTCCGTTGAATAATCAGCAACTTTAATTGGGTTCATGCTGCCGTCCTGTTTCAAATAGGTATATGCCATAGAAAGACAGGTTGGAGCACTTCCGCTGTAAGCAACTAAGTCGTTGGCATAATCTGCATAACCCCATTCCTCATCGTATTGCAGGAATAATGGTACTTCGGTCTGGTTGGCATCTACAGTGAAATTACCATCGTATACGGTGTTGATCTTGGCAACATAATCTAAAGTGAACTGCTTCAATTCTGTGTTAGCAGCTAAGTTGCGAATGACAACATCCGGGTATACTGCTTCGTTATCTACAATACTCTTGATATCTGTGTCGGTTGTGGCAAGTGCCTGCAAAGTAGCAAGTGCCGTTGCCCGATCTGCCGGCATATCTTTGGCAAGAATGTTCTCGTCAATCTCAGCAACCGGTGCCTCGGTTGTGACTTGTTGTGTCGTTACTTCTTCGGTTGTTGGTGATTTCTTCTTATCTTTGGTGAACAGACCAACAATACCTGTAATCAGCTTAACTATAATAAAGATCACTAAGATTACAGCAACTAATAAAATACTGCATCGAATGATTGCTTGTTGACGGCGCTTCTTTCTGCGGCGTTCTCTGGCGGCAAGCTTTCTTCTTCTGGCAGCGGCCCGTTCTCTCCGAATATCCTCTAATTCGGCTTCGGTTAATTCTTCGTTATCGTATCCATCCATGTTCATCCCACCTTGTATGTTATTTATTTTATTACGCTCATAAACCATTATAGCATGAAACTATGAATAAAAACCATAAAATTTCTTAAAAATTTACTAAGTTTTCCTGTTGCATGTAAGCCCTTACACGGTATATCATATATACAAAACGGTTTACCCTTCTACAGCGTAAGTCTCCGGACGTGCGAAACGGTCAGGCTGTGAGATCGGTTGTTTGGGATATAACATATCATAGCAGTCGCTATTCATCACTCGCAGCGGATGCTAAGAATGTGCCATTCATGTTTATGCACTGCCTTTCGAAAAGTCTGCACCTTGCTCGGCTAACGTTCCTAATGCTGTCGCAAGGTGCAGGACATTTTCTCAAGGCATATATAGGTCATGTGGCACAT
>CACWQE010000059.1 GCA_902762905.1 uncultured Lachnospiraceae bacterium
CTAAAAATGCATAATTTTCCAGTTTCTACCGTTTTTTGGTCAAACGTTTGACCAAAAAAGTCAAACTTATGAAATTATTTCATAAAGTTATGAACAAATGATCATAATTACAAGATTTTTTTCATTTCACCCCATTATGTAGCCAGATTATCAATTTTAACCACAGTCAAAGTTCCGGTGTCATATTAACGCCGGACGGCTTCGGGTGGGCGGTAAGCACAGCCGTAATCAGATTAACCACTAAACAGCGCATGTTCAAAAAAAGTAAATCCCGGCAGGGCGGTCTGTCATGATTGCAAGCAGGTACGTGGAGCATTAGTGTCTGTTGCGTGCGAGCCCGTAACGCAAGTGTGCCTGCTGCAATATGACACCGCCCAAAGCCGGGTTCACAACACTCTACATGCGCGTCCGTCCCCACTTACGCTGTGCAAGGGTGTTAGGGATTGAAATAGGTGTAGACCGTGCTAGAGATCTTCGCAATATTCGGTATTGCAGCACCGCAGTTTGTACTCATGACACAGATAATGTAGTCGGTGGCAGGGGAATAGACGATGGCAGCATCGTGTTGGAATTCATCGGTGTCTCCGGTCTTGTTTGCACATTTGGTTCCGGCAGGAAGTCCGGTCGGAATTTTGTTTACATGAGTCTGATTAAGTAACAGGTTTAAGAATTTCCCGGAATATTCCGGATTGACACATTTACCTTTGTATACCTTTTCTAAGAGCATGCCGCAGTCTTCCACTGTTGTAAGATTCCTTCCTGGAGAAGAAGGTGCTCTGTATTTGGTCGGAACGAGAATAGAAGTGATCGTAGTGTCTTTGTAGCCTTCTTTGTCAATATAGTCCTGAATGATACCACGGCCGGTAACGTGATTATTGTTAGGGGCACAGCGCATTACCATAAGATTAAATGCGTCATTATCACTGATAGATATCATCTGCGACATCAGAGAATCAACGGAGTCGGTCTCTTCTAATTCACCTCGTTCCATCAGATCATACGCTGCAGCGGCACAGTATAGTTTGATCAGGCTCGCAGAAAAATACTGGATGTTATTGATGCTTAGATATTCATTGGCGTTTAGATCTTTGACATAGACAGACCAGGTGCCGGCGTAACCCGATAGCATATTCTCTAAAGTCATTTTCAGATCAGATAATCCTTCTGTGCTGCCGTTGGTTCCAATCGAATTATTTGCATATCCGTCTTTTCCGACATAGATATTATCTGGAGTTAAGGTGTTGGTGAGCATGGCACCGTCTTTACCTACATAGTGGGCAGATATCCATTGATCAGTAAGCATTTTTCCATTTTCACAAAAGTAATAATCGTGCGTGCCGATCGTAGTCCAGCCGGTAGCCATGATACCATCTTTGTCGAAATAGTAGGTGGCATCAGTCAGTCGCAGCCAACCGGTATATGGAGAGGAATAACGTACAAGATAGTAGGTGTTGCCGTGAATTGTATGGAAACCCGGTGATGCGGGTGTTAACTGACAGACGGAAAAGACCTCCGAAGATTCGGAGGTCTTTTCTGTATTCTGTATGCTCATATCAAGAAGTCCTTCCGTGGTAGTGACTTCTTCTGAGGTTGGCGATTGTTCTGATTGCTCCGTTGTGATCCTGGTTGTTGCATCGGTATTCTCTGTCTTTGATGGAAAGAATATCGATAGGAAAAAGATCAATACAACGCAGATCAGGGATAAAATCACTACAGTCTTTGTGTTGACTTTGCTAATATCCGGGTAGGCAACATTTTGTTCCTGATCTGTATTCGTGGAACTTGCTTCTTGTGATGTTTGATTCGTTTCTTCATTGGTGTTCATATGATATCAGTCCTTTGTGCATTTTCTTAAGAAAATCTTCATATCTCCATATTATATAGGAAATACAAGGGTTACGCAAGATTTTTGTAAAAATGGACGTTTGTGAATATAGATAAGGTGTGTTATATTATAAAGGATAGTAAATATATGGAATCTGGAGATATGACAAATGATAAGAATTCGTTGTGTTGATAGATGTAGAATAGAGCAGGAGAAAGACAAATGAACGAAGGAATACGAAAAGGACTTGTTATAGCTGCATTTGGAATGTTAGTTGTGAGTAACCATGTGGTATATGCAAAGCAGGCAAGTGAAGTGCGGGTGACGGAAGTAACAACGCAGACGGTAAATGCACAACCAGGTTCGACAGAAGCAACAACGCAGACGGTAAATGCACAGCCGGGTTCGACAGAAGCAACGACGCAGACAGTAAATGCACAGCCGGATTCGACAGAAGTAATGACTACAGAAACAGCTACGGCTAATCAGCAGATTGCACAAGAGAAACCGGGAACACCGGTTGTGACCGGAGAATATAACAGGAAGAAAGTACAATTGACCTGGGAAGTAGTCGATAAAGCACAGATATATTATATATTTAAGAAGAATGCAGAGGGAAAGTTTATCAAGATTGCGGAGACAGATCAGACATGCTACAAAGATAAAGCTGTTGAGAAGGGAAATGATTACTACTATAAGGTAAGAGCAGTGTACCAGGGAACGGACCGACTGATCAAAGGGAATCGCAGTAAGGTATGCAAAGTGGCGGTTGATAACATTGATCCCAACAAGAAAATGGTGGCATTGACATTTGATGATGGACCGGGCAAATATACGAAGACGATCGTGGATTGTCTGAAAGAAAATGATGCCAAGGCTACATTTTTTGTAGTAGGAAGAAGTGTGAATGCGAATCCGGGTGCGGTACGCTATGCGTATAAAGCCGGATGCGAGATAGGAAGCCATAGTTACAACCATAGCAATCTGGCAAATTTATCAGCAAAAGATGTGAAGAAAGAGATGAGTGATACGGATAAACTCATCAAGAAGATTACAGGAAGTAAGGCAACCCTGATGCGTCCGCCGTATGGCTCTATTGGGGATATTACGAAGAAAAATGTAGGAAAACCGATGATCCTGTGGTCGATCGATACATTAGACTGGAAGACAAGAGATACGAAAAAGACCATCGATGCAGTTATGAAGAATGTGAAGGACGGAGATATTGTTCTGATGCACGATATTCATGAGCCGACAAAGGATGCGGCATTACAGATCATTCCAAAGCTTAAGAAGCAGGGATATCAGTTAGTGACAGTCAGTGAATTAGCCAAATACCGGGGCTACAACTTGGAAAAGGGTGTGTCATACCGGACAATGTATAAGAAAAAATAAGATATAAATTATGATGATTCGTGTGATGGTTTGATATAGAAGGAAAGCGCAGTAGAGGTGAGATGCCTGCTGCGCTTTTACTTATCATTATAGTGACCACGACATTGAGCAATGTATATACAATCGTCTATCATGTGGTAAACGAGACGGTTCTTTTCGTCAATTCTACGACTAAATTCGCCTTGTAAATCTCCAGACAATGGTTCAGGTTTGCCTATACCAGTTGTACATCCGTTACGCTCAATATCTTTAATAAGTTGATTAATACGTTTTAATGTTTTTTTGTCCTGGGATTGCCAATAGAGATAATCGTCCCAGGCTTCATCTGACCATATTTTTTTACTCATCATCCACCTCGATCAGTTCGTGAACGGTACCTTTCCCTGCACGAAGTTCATGAACAGATTTTCTGACATGAGACATATTTGTCTCTGAAAAGAAAGGATCTGGTGACTGGGTGATTTCAAATGGAATACGATTTTCACGAAGAACAGCTTTCACAAACATATTGATAGCGGTTGATGTATTGATACCAACGTTAGAGCAAAAATTATCAAATCTACTTTTGTCTGTAGAATCCACGCGAGCGGTGATAGTTGTCTGAGCCATATAAAACATCTCCTTTCTGTGTTTATTATATTTGTATTATACTACTGTTGTATGCAAATAGCAATAAAATATAATACAATAGTCAATATTTATATAATAAAAAATATAAAACATAAATATTTATTTTTTTGCAAAAGACATAAATATCATATAATATGTAAAACATACTTGACAAAATGTAATGCGGTGCATATACTATGCCTATAAGCTGATAGATGCAGAGTGCCGGTGAATGATGCAACCTAGTGAATGAGAGGTTGCATTAGGAGAGAGCGGGCAAGGGAAATGGTCTGTATGATAGAAGCGATTTTATATAGAAGAGGGAGGATCTTAGAAGATGAGATTAGAAGTAAAAGACATTCGGAAGTCTTTCGGAGAGACCGAGATTCTCAAAGGAATTTCGTTCTCTGTCGAGAGTGGTAAAGCATTAGGGCTGTTAGGTCGTAATGGCGCAGGTAAGACAACAACCATTCGTATATTGATGGATGTATTTCATGCGAACAGTGGAGAATTGCTGTTAGATGGAGAGAAGTTTGATCCGCGCAAAGTTCAGATTGGTTATCTGCCGGAAGAGAGAGGATTATATCCGAAGCGTGAGATCATGGAACAGATGGTGTATTTAGCAAGACTGCGTGGTGTTAGCAGGAAAGAGGCGGTTGTGAATTCCAAACGCTGGCTTGCACGGTTAGAGGTAGATCAGTATGCGGGGAAACTGCTAGAGACATTATCCAAGGGAAATCAGCAGAAGGTACAGTTGGCATCGACATTAGTCTGTGACCCGGATATTGTGATCTTGGATGAACCATTTAGCGGGTTGGATCCCGTTAATTCCCAGATCTTGCAGGATGTTGTACAGGAGTTGATCGCAGCGGGAAAGATTGTCATTTTCTCCAGTCATCAGATGAGTTATGTGGAAGAATTCTGTGAGGATATCGTGATCATCAATCATGGTGAGGCTGTTCTTTCCGGCAATTTAGATGAGATTAAGCGGGAGTTTGGTGAGAACCAGTTAGTGATCAGTGGTGTCGGAATGGACGAAGAGATCTTTGAGATGGCATTAGTAAAAGACCTGGGAGATCTTGTGATGGTAACGGGACATACGAAGGAAGAAGTGATTGTCCGATTGCGTCAGGGAGTAACGAGAAAGCAGCTGTTTGCGGCACTTGCCAATATGGAACATGTGGAGATTGAGCATTTTGAGACATACAAACCGTCGTTAAATGACATTTTTGTAGCAAAGGTGGGTGAAGAGGAATGAAACGGTTCTTAACAGTATATGAGTTTGAATTAAAGAGTTATATGAAGAATAAGTCGTTTGTGATTACGACGATTGTGTTAGCAGTACTATTATTTGGTGCCATGTTCCTGCCGAGAGTATTTGATATGTCGGATATGCTTGGTATAGAGAGTACGAAAACAGAGGATGGCAAGCAGGATACGGAGGATAAGAACAAAGAGGATGCAACCAAGCTGGGGCTTGTGGACAAAGAGGGTTTGTTTGCTGATCTGTCGACGCTAGAACAGGCATTTGGCGATAATGTGAATATAGTGAAGCTGGATAGCGTCAAGAAGTTAGAGAAAGCAGTTAAAAAAGAAGAGATTACGGCAGGATTTGACGTAAAAGACGATCTGCATTATGAATATTATGTGCTGAACCGGGAGATGTTTGACGAGAATCAGGCAGTTTTTGAAGAGGTATTATCTATGGTACATCAACAAAGATTCTGTGCAGAGCAAGGAATTGATTATGCGTCTTTTATGGCAGAATATAATGCACCGGTCGATTGTACGGAGCAGATCCTTGGAAAAGATGCGGAGGATAACTATTGGTATTGTTATGCACTTGTTATTGTGATCTTTATGATGATTATTTTATACGGTGTGATGGTGGCAACATCGGTAACGGTAGAAAAGAGCAATCGTTCCATTGAGGTATTGGTGACGAGTGTTGATGCAAAGTATTTGTTGTTTGGAAAGGTATTTGCGGGTGCAACTGCGGCGATCTTGCAGCTTGGTTTGATCTTGGCAGCCGTGCTTGGCGGTTATGCAATCAATCATACGTTCTGGGGTGATGCGCTGGATATGGTATTGGATATTCCGGGTGAAGTGCTGGCGGCATTTGCTGTGTTTGGAATTGGCGGATTCTTATTCTATGCATTCCTTTATGGTGCAATGGGAGCGTTGGTATCAAAGACAGAGGATATTAATAAGACAGCGGGAACGTTGCAGATGGTGATCATGATTGTATACTTTGCGGTATTGTTCCAGTTGCAGAATCCGGATGGTATTGTTATGAAGGTCTGCTCATTTCTTCCATTTTCATCCTATTCTGCCATGTTCGTACGAATTGGAATGGGAACGGTAGCCATGTGGGAGATTGTAGTATCAGCAATAATCCTGTTTGCATCAATCTTTGGTGTAGGCTGGCTGGCAGCCAAGATCTATCGGATGGGAACCCTTCGTTATGGAAATCCGATCAAGTTAAGTACGGCTTTGAAGAATATTAAGGGCATGTAGTAAATGCGGCAACATAGTGTAAGTAAGACAGATATATAGGTATATGCGAATAGTGAAATCAAGAATAGAAGCAGATGCGAAAAGGCGGAGGAAGTTTTTCGTAATGGAATCTAAAGGGGAACATTATGAAATATAATGGTGAAAAAAGGAGAGATAAATATGGAACACCATAAAATAGGATATATGTTGGGTATGATCTGTGGATTTGTGGCAGGATTGCTTATTATATTTGTATTGAGCCGCCTGATCCGCAAAATGGGCGGTAAGTTCGGCACATTCAAATGCGGCAAAGAAGGAGCATATGACGAGAGACAGTTACAGGCGAGGGGTAAGGCATACAAGGTAGGTTTCTTTTCCCTTATCCTATATGTGACGGTCGCATCGATCTTAGGAGATATGTGTAATATTCCGCTTTTGATGTCATTTGGCGGCTTGTGGATCGGCGTGTGCATTGCAATCTTCGTCTTTGCAACGGTCTGTATCTGGGAGGATGCGTATATGTCCTTGCAGGAGAACGCAAAAGGAATCAATATGATGTTCCTTTTTGTCGGCGTACTTAATCTGCTCACAGGGATTGTAAATGTTCGGGAAGGAATACCATTTCTTGACAATGGCAGGATCTCATACCGTTATACGAATCTGATTGTAGCCGTATTATTTCTTGCATTAATCCTTATGTTTGACCTCAAATTATTGTATAATAAGAAGCAGGAAGATGATGAGGAATAGCTTATGAAGAACTTGAAAATGAAGTCTGCCCGTGCAGCACTTGACCTGTCCCAGCAGGATCTGGCAACTGCGGTAGGGGTATCGCGGCAGACGATCAATGCAATTGAAAAGGGAGATTACAATCCGACGATCAATCTGTGCCGGTCGATCTGTAAGACGCTTGGCAAGACGTTGGATGAACTCTTTTGGGAAGAGGAATAAGTGTAAGCATGCATAGGAGATATCGTGCAGGAGAATAATCAGTGTATTTTGCACTCTGCGATGGCCGGAATGATTCCGGTAATAAAGATCATATTGTGGCGGAGCGTGCATCTAATGTATAGAGGCATGCTCACGGAATAATTCCTTATAAAGAGCTGTCGCTGTCCAGAATATATTATGTTGTGTCAGAATAGCCTTCAATCCAATTGGTGGAATGGAGGCTTTTTTGTATGCGTCAAGAAATGTATCGACAAGATCAGGGTCCATACCTGCAAATACCAGCATTTCGGATGGAAATTCAGGACCGTTGTAGGTGGAGTTTTGCCGGTTGAAACCGGAAATACCGGCGAGATAACCTAAAGTTTGCTCGTAAGAGGTTGGCTTTACTTTAACCGGCTGGATGTGCAGGGAGCGGCATATGGATTCGATCTGTCTGCATTTTGCAGGTTCTATGTGAAATAATAAAACTTTTGTATTGTTTGCCATATCAGGTTCCTCCGTTATTCTAGAATGGTTCCTTGAAAAAGGGTATCACAGATTGAGGGAAGGTGCAAGAAATAAGGCACAAAAGTGGATATCTGGGAGACAAAAAGCATATATTGTGCACAATTACTAAAATGATTGTGAATAATTACCAAATACAAAACATTGTTCACAAAAAGAGTTTCAGTTATAATAAACGTATAAGCGTGAACGCAATTTTTATAAGAAGTCATAGTCTGCTTGCAGGCTAAGACATTCGATGAAAACTATATGAGTGTAACGAACACCGAGAAACCGAAGGTTTCGAGATGAACATTCGCGCGGCAGTAGCTATGCAACAAATAAAAAGGATGGTATACAAATGAATATATTAGGCAAGATGAAACATTCGGCAGGACTCTTTGTGATTGGCGTAGCAGTCTGGCTTTCCGGACAGGCAGTCTATGCAGCAAATACGCAGGATGTGTCCGGTACTGCAAGATACGATTATGCGTATCAGGTGTTGGAACTGGTTAATCAGGAGCGGGCAGCGGTAGGGGCGGTGCCTCTTTCCATGGATGCAGATCTGTTGAATGCAGCCATGATGAGGGCTGCAGAGACAGAAGTATCATTTTCTCATACGAGACCCAATGGAGAAGATTGTTTTACTGCAAGTGACAAGATGTATGGAGAGAATATTGCATGGGGATATAGTACACCAAGGGATGTTATGAAAGGCTGGATGACTTCACAGGGACATAAGACTAACATATTAAATGGTGGCTATGAGACAATTGGAATCGGGTGTCTGGTCACGAAGAAAGGGACCTATTGGGTACAATGTTTTGGATATGATGATCTGACAGCAATTACCCAGCCGGCGAACGCAACGATTGCTTACCGGGTGGCAAAGGATACATCGACAACAACAAGTCTAATTGACGGATCGCAGGTAGAGGCAACAACAGAACAGGAAGAGACAACCGAAGAAACGACAGAAAAGTCAGTGACGGTTGCGAATGTATCAGGACTGAAGGTAACCGCAGCTAAGAAGAAGCTGATACTTAACTGGAAGCGGGGAATCGGAATCGATGGATATCAGATACAGATATCTCCGAACAAGAATTTCAAGGGCAAGAAGACATACAAAGTAGAGACAAACACCACAAGCAAGGTGATTACCAAATATAAGGGGAAACGCCTGAAAAGCGGCAAGAAATATTATGTAAGAGTCCGCACCTATCTGAAACTTGACAAAATGGTGTATGGTAACTGGAAAACAGTAAGCAAGAAGGTAAAATGATAAGAGAGAAGGAGGAGTATATTTTATGAAAAGGAACGTGAAACGATGGGGTGCATGGATCATGGCATTCGTTATGTTGTGCAGTCTGGTGATGGTGCCGGCGGGAAAGGTTGAAGCGGCAGAGACAGTGAGTAATGCGATTGATGAGTCACGGCCGGTTTATGTAGAGTTGAAGGAGAATGGTATTATTCCAGCTGGAAAATGGGGGGATACACCATCGGTTGATTTAACACAATATGATGTTATTGTGCATAATAATTCAGAACAGTTGATTAGCGATTGGCAAGTAACTATAATGTGCCAGGATGCATCAAGTTGGAATGCCGGATGGAATGGGGCATCACAGTCAGGAAATACAATTACGGTTGTAACATATAAAGGAACGGATAAAACAACCGGAGAAGTGTGGACAAATGCGGAGATTGAAGCAGGCAAGACAGGAAGCGGTGCAGGCTTTCAGATTGTATCTTCTGCCATTGCAAATGCAACGGTTACATTAACCTATAAGGTTGGTGAATCATCCGGAGATATAGGAGACGATGCAACAGCTACAGATCCTGCTGTAATTGGTCAGAAGTCTGATAAGGTGAAAGCCACTATTGTAAAGGAGAAGATTGATGGAAGTTATCATGCATACTATTTACAAGTAAGTAATAGATTATCAGAATCGATTAGTGATTGGATTGTGGCAATTCCAGTGACAGGAATTACTTCATCACAGGCATGGGATACTAGTTGGGCAAAGGTTAAGCTAAGTTATACGGATTCTTATTTGTATCTGACACCGAGTGATAGTTCAAGTGGAGTAATTACGGCAGGGGGAAGTTTTGGTTCTACCGCTGAAGATAATTATAAGTTTAACTATACTGGATCTAATGATATTGATACAGGAAGCGCAATTGTATATTACAAGACGGGAAATAGTGCAAGTGGAGTATTTGATTCGGTTGTGAATAATGCAACACAGGCAAGTGGATCTTCTGGCGGGTCAGGTGGATCGGGGGAGTCTGGCGGTGGAACATTTGACGGAAGTGATATAGGAACGATTGATTCAACTGTTGGATATAACTTCGCAAAAGCACTGCAATATTCGTTGTATTTTTATGACGCTAACATGTGTGGTGATGAAGTGAATAAGAAGTCGCTTTATTCAAGTGAGAAGTATAATGGATGGCGAGGCAATTGTCATGTTAATGATAAGTTCACATATAATGGAAAGACATATTCTGCCGTGGGAGGATTTCACGATGCAGGCGATCATGTAAAGTTTGGCCTGCCGATGGCGCAGGCGATGTCCGCATTAGGAATGGGTTATATGGAATTTGGTCAGGCTTATGATGAGTTAGGACAAACAGGGCATTTGAAAACGATAGTGGATCATTATTGTGAATATGTAAAGCGGTGTACGGTACTCAATTCAAATAAGGAAGTCGAAGCATTCTGCTATCAGGTAGGGCACGGCCAGCCGGATCATAATAAGTGGACGGCACCAGAAGTAGAGGACGAAACGGCTACGGAGAGGTATTTTACATTAGTTGCGACTGCTAGTAATCCGGCGACAGATATTGTGTCAGAAACGGCTGCGGCGTTAGCAATCAATTATATAAACTTTGGAAATGTAGACGATCTGGAATATGCAAAAAAGTTGTTTGCGTTTGCAAAGAAATATAATGGAGCAATTGGTACGAAGGATGGTTCGTTCTATGGCTCTTCCAGCTATGTCGATGATTATGCATTTGCGGCTGCAATGTTATATAAGGCGACGAAAGATAGTTCATACAAGAATGCGTATAAAACATCAGATGTATATGCTTGTGCAGGTAATTTGTACGATTGGGACAATGTATATCAAGCCGCTGCATTATATTCACCGGATAATGATTCGTCATTATTGGATAAGGTTAATGGAGGACTTGTTAATATTGCCAACAGCAGCAAGGATAAATACTATTGTTACAGTGAATGGGGTTCTGCTAGATATAACTGTAATGCCCAGTTGATGGCAATGATATATAATAAGAAGATGAATGGGCAGACCGCATATCCGGATTGGGCGAAATATCAGATGAGTATTATTTTAGGTAATAATTCTTTAAAAAAGAATCTTGTAGTTGGTTATAATGAAAATTCGCCGAAGCAACCGCATCATAGAGCAGCATCGGGATTAAATGGATGGGATAAATTTCGTGATGCCAGTGTTGTTTCGAAATATACATTGTTTGGAGCTTTGGTAGGTGGACCTAGAACAAGTGACTTTTCTACATATGTTGATTTAATGGATGATGATCATACAAGTGAGGTGACACTTGATTATAATGCATCTTTTGTAGGAGCATTAGCTGCATTGTATTTAGAAAATAAGAATAGTACAGAAGAAGGATTCAGTGACCAGACCATTAATGAGAAATTCTATGGTGGATCAGAATTTAGTGGAGGAAGTACTACTACTTCCGTAGAATCTGTTGCTGTGACACCAGAGACGACAACAATTGAAGAAGGAAAGACTGTTTCACTGACAGCAAGTATTACACCGAAGAGTGCAACAAACAAAAAAGTAACATGGTCATCTTCTGATACCGATGTGGTAACAGTAAGTGATACCGGAGTTGTAACAGCGGTTAAAGCAGGAACCGCAACCATCACAGTTACAACAGACGATGGTGGATTTACTGCAACTTGTAAAGTGACGGTTACAAAAGCACCGCCAACGCAGACGGTTATTAGTGGTAGTATAGCTATTTCTGTAGTATCGGGAACGACGCTTAAGGATATTATCAAGGATTATACGGTTACAGCGAAAAAAGTGGATATCACAAAAGAGGGAACTCTTAGTTGGAAGAAAGATGGAAATGCACTTTTGGATGATACAATTCTTACAACAAAGAATGCCGGAGCATATACATTAGTATTTTTGCCGGCAGATACAGATGCGTATGCGACGGCAGAATTACCTGTCACTATAACAGTAACAAAGAAAGAAAATACGTTAAAACCAATTGCACCTACAGTTGCAAGTAAGACGGATTCTAGTGTTACATTATCCACTTATGTCGGTGATCAAATGGTAGAATATGGTATCAAGCAGGGGAATGAATATAGGTGGCAGGAAAGTCCAAAGTTTGAGAAGCTTTCCCCATATTCGGATTATACGTTTGCACTGCGCTATGCGGCAACAGATGAGGTAGAGGCAGGTGCAGCAGGTGCGTCGGTTACAGTAAAGACGTATCTAAGTGAGAAAGATACCTACATTGTAGATTTGAGTAAATTAAAGGATGCTGAGTATGTAGAAGCACATAATGAAACGATTACATATGATTCGGCGAACAAGCTCCTTACATTGAACAACAAGGATAAGACATATACATTAACCGGTGATGGAACAGATATTACGGTAGTGAGCAATGGTGCGGAGATAATTCTTGTTAATGCTAATGCTAAGTCAATAACTTCCACAGCTAATATATCTGTAAAATTAGAAGGAGAGAATGTTGTAAAGGAAGGTCTTGCAAGTGATGCAACTATTACAATCGATAAGAATGAGAATGTGTCAGCCGGTAAATTGACTGTAGACGCAGGAATGGATGGAGCGATTGTAGCAGGTAAGATCATTGTAAATGGTGGTGATATAACTGCAAACGGAACGGATTCCCTGCCGGCATTGAAAGCAGATACAGAAATTGATCTGATCGGGGGAAATCTTACTGCAAATGTAGGAGAAACTGCAACCAGTGTGATACCAATTCAAGTTGATACAGAGAATGAAAATGCTACGATTGTAGTAGGTGGGTGTACGGTTGGTTCCAATGTAACAAAGAAGAATAATCCAATATATAATATAAAGGATGTGGTAGATCAGAATGGTGAGAAGGTTGTTTTTGCGACGATTATATTTAAGGATGATGATGAGATAATTGATCAGCCTAAAGAGGCGGCATTGAATAGCAAGATTACATTGCCGAGCCTTCCGATAAAGAAAGGATATCATCCGGAGGGATGGAGACGAGCAGGAGGAGATGTTGAATCTGTAGGAAAGGCTGGAGATGAGCAGACAGTTGATGGAGATATCGCATTTGAAGCGGTGTATACCAAGATCACCGGAACATTAGATGTTACAGTGCAGCAGGCACAGGATTTAACTACAGGTTATGTTGAGGATGGCGACGGTGTTGCAGTTAAGATTGCTAATAATACCAATGTAACATTTGACGAGTTGAATTTAGCGATTGATTCAGATGCGTTTATGCTGGATGAGTCTAAGTTAGAACAGTTGAAGTCCGGGGAGAGCCGTACGGTTATAGTGAAATTGAAAAATGGTAAGGTGGCAGGAAATTATACGACTCAATTAACAGTAACTGTAAGTTCTGGCGAGATTGATTCAAAGCAGGAGGCAATCAGCCGAACGGTTCAGAATGCAGTGATCGCAGTAACGGGAATCAATGTTAATTTGGACAAGAATGCAATCGAATTAACTGATGATCAATCCGCAACGGTAAAAGCAACCGCAACTGTTTTGCCGGAGAATGCGACGAATAAACAAGCAACATGGACGACCAGTGATTCAAAGATTGCGACGGTTGATTCAAACGGCGTTGTGACAGTACTTAGTGAAGGTACAGTGGATATTATTGCAACGGCGGCAGATGGAAGTAAGATAACGGGCAAGGCAACACTTACCGTTACGAAGAAAAAGACGGAAGAAAAACCGAATCCGGATGATTCAGACAAAGATCCGGGTCAGAATCCGGGAGGTTCCGGTGAGGTTGATCCGGGCAAAGATCCTAATAAGCCAGCCGAAGAAAAGCCAAACGGATCAGGTGGACAAAGTGGCGGTTCAGGCACAGGAGCAACCGGCAACACGCCTCCACAGACTCCGGCAGCACCAAGTGCAGCGGATGAGGTAAAAGCAACGGGTATTCAGGTAACTGCGGATGTGAAGAAAGCAGATAATATGCTGGTTGCAGGAACCATGAAGCTGGCACCAAAGAAGAAAATGCAGTTGAATGTAGCATTTTTACCGGAGGATGCAGACGAGGAAGAAGTTACCTTTACCAGCAGTAATCCAAAGGTTGCAATCGTGGACGAAGATGGTGAGATTACGGCCGGTAAGAATCCGGGTAAGACAACGATCACGGTTAAGACAGAGAGTGGATTGGTTAAGAGTTTCCAGATTCAAGTCATGAAAAAAGCCGTTACCAAGGTAAAGCTTCAAGTTAAGACAAAGAATCTGAAAGTGGGTAAGACGATAAAAGTGAAAGCTACACTTTCTCCAAATAAGAAATTAGCATCCAATATCATTTATTGGACATCAAGTAATGAGGATGTTGTAACGGTGACACAGAAGGGTGTTATTAAGGGATTGAAGAAAGGAAAGGCAAAGATCACAGCAGTTGCAGCCGATGGAAGCGGCAAGAAAGCAACAGTTACGATTAAAGTTAAATAAGGATAATAAAAAGGGCTTTCGCGTTGGTGCGAGAGCCCTTTGAAAGCTAAAACAAATTGAACTTGCGTGTCATGTGTGAAAATTTGGTGTATAGTAACGTATTACTTGCGTATGAACATAAGACACCGTATAATAAATTATATCTTTTTGTTATTTTCTTTCAGTTTCGCTTTTGGAGAAAGCGAGGTATAATAAATGCAAAAAGGTATAAAGTTAAAGATGCTTCAATTTCAAGATGATGTTTTTGCGCATGAATTAAGATTATTTCTCGCTTTGTTCATTTAAAGGAGGAATAGTTGATGAGTCAGAAAACATTGCAACAGTTGGAGCTTAAAGATGATTTCATGTTTGGAGCTGTGATGAGAGATCCAAAACGATGTAAACCTTTGTTAGAACATATTTTGGGTGTGCAAATCCGTGAAATCAGATACCCTGAATTACAGAAGATAATCGATAATACAATGGATGCCAAAAGTGTTCGCTTAGATGTATATATCGAGGATTCTGACAATACAATATATAATATTGAAATGCAGACAACAAATAAGAAAAATCTACCTAAACGGATGCGATACTATCAAGGAATGATTGATCTTAATATCATTAGCAAGGGAGATGAATATAATCAACTTAAGAAAAGTTTTATTATATTCATTTGTGACTATGACCAATATAAAGAGGGCAGATACATTTATACCTTTGAAAATGTTTGTTTGGAAAATGCATCAATTCGTTTTGGAGATGAGACGGTAAAAGTTGTTTTGAATACAAAAGGAACCATTGGTGATATTGATGAGGAATTGCGGAATGCATTGCATTATATCGGTGGCGAGAAACCGAGAGGTAAATTAGCGAATCTTTTAGATGCAGGAGTCAAAGAGGTTAAGAATAGTGAAGAATGGAGGCGAGAGTATATGACATTGTTTATGCGGGATCGTGAGAATGTGAAAATAGGTGATTATAGAAGGCTTGTTCAACAGATAAGACGTAAAGTTGACATTATGACATATGAGGAGATGGCAGATATATATGATACATCAATTTCGGATGTCGAGAATATAGTTATGGCAATCAAAAATAACCCAGATGCTTCGGATGAAGATATTGCCTCTATTATAGTTGAAGAAAGTTGATTGGGGAGAAAGGAAAGGCAAAGATCACAGCAGTTGCAGCCGATGGAAGTGGCAAGAAAGCAACAGTTACCCTTAAAGTTAAATAAGGATAATACAAAGGGCTTTCGCGTTGGTGCGAGAGCCCTTTGAAATTTTTTAAGGCAGTGATTATTGATCTAAGAGTATATCTTTTTTCGGTATTCACTTGGCGAACAGCCCTTTTGTTTCCGAAACAATCTGCTGAAATACAGCTGATTGTCATAGCCAACAATAGATGCAATCTCGTTGATGGAATATTGTGTGGTTTCAAGCAGGATCTGTGCATTGTTGATTCGGAGGGACAAGATGAATTGCATCGGTGTCTGTCCGGTGTATTTCCTGAAACTGCGAATAAACCAGCTCACGCTCATACCTCTGGAACTGGCATATGCATCAATGTTGATATTCCGGTTGTAATTTTCATTAAAGTAAGTAGCTGCAAGCTCCATTTCTCTATCCAGATATTCATTTTTCGGGACATGTTCGTGCTTTAGTTCCCGTTCAAACGTGATCAATAAATGACGGAATAAAAGTGTGAGCATTTCTTCATAATCAAACTGACATCTTTGCAGTTCTACAATAATTTTTTTAAAGACACGTTCATATTCCATAGAAGATCCTACATGGAAGACGTGTTTATGATCCTCAAATCCGTATTTTCTCAAAATATTCTTTACGTCGTTTCTCGTAAAATGAATCCAGTAAACTTCTGTCTTGTCTTCACCGTAATATTCATATTTCTGAAATTCTTTAGGACGATATAGTACGATATTTCCTGCGGGAACGATGGTTTCGTTGATAGTGTCAAATGACCTATGAAAAAGCAGAGCCAAAGAAAAAGGCTCAATGAACCTTGAAAATTGTAGATATTTATAGGTAGTGATGATCATCCGC
>CACWQE010000060.1 GCA_902762905.1 uncultured Lachnospiraceae bacterium
AGCAGCGCTGCGAGGTGTTTTCGAGCCTAGTACCGCTGCGAGTGATGAGTAGCGAGAGCGTGCCTGCTATGATATGTTATATCCCAAACAACCGATTTGTAACCTGAATGTTTCGCACGTCCGTTTCACTTACGCTGTGCAAGGGCGTTTAGGTATTCTTCCAGTGTCACATGCTCCACAGTCATCTCCTTCGCAGCTTCCTTCCCCACATACCGGAAATGCCACGATTCATAGGAATATCCGGTGATATCTTCCTTGCCCTTTGGATATCTCATAACAAATCCATATTTCCAGCAGTTTCTCCGCAGCCATATATTAGCCGTAGTTGTCTCCTGCGTATCATCCAACATCTGGTTATTTACGTCAACCAAATCTACTGTATAGCCTGTCTCATGTTCACTGTAACCATACGGAGCCACTGTCAGCAGTGCATCTGCTTCTGCTTCTTCCTCATTCATTCCATTCCACATGTTCTTTCGTATTTCCTGTTTTAATAGTTGTTCCTGCCGGTCCTCTGTACGGTATGCACTTGCAACAACCACGGAACATCCTGCTTCCTTCGCAGCAGATAACATGTCCATCAAGTCATCATATATCACTTCCGCAACCTGATGTCCATCATTCAAAGTTGCAAGCGATACTTCATAATCTGCCGGCAATGCATGATCTTTGTTCACTAATAGTAATAAGGGATTCTTCCTCCGTTCCTCTAACACTTTTGCCATCGCATCTTCTGTTGTGTTCCGTTCCGAAGTTACTACCTCTGTTGCATTCTGCTCCGTCACCTGTGTAATACTCCCCTGCTTTCCCGTCTCATTCTTTGTTCTTGCGGTTTCAAATTGTTGTCCCTTATAATTCTCTATACCATAATAAATGCCATTACCTGCAATACATACAGCGATCATGGCCATACCAATGCCAAGCTTCTTCCACTTTCTCATGTCGTTATCACCTCGTATGCATAGTATACACCATTCCCGCACGATATGGTATACGTTTATGGTTCTATTTGTATGTTTGTCTCATCCACATCCATACCGTCTGCCGATTCATAGGAAACACTCACATATTCCAGATTCGGTGTAAATCCAAAACAATTATTCTGTATATCAACATATAAGTAGGTCGCAAAATACGGCTCTCCTATAGAAGAAGCAACAACACCTGTTGCCTGTTCCAAATCAATCGGCCATACCCCATCTTCTTTCTCATACCCATAGGCATCAATCGTCCATGTGGCCTTTTCAGGTTCTTCCCCTAGATAGCGCATATATTCCTGCATCCATGCATTCATATATCGTCCCATATCTTTCACCTCATCATCAGAAGAAAGAAATTCTGTGAGTGTAGTTTTCATTTCATCTTTACCCACTTCATCCTGAAAGAAAAGTTTGTAAATTACATACGTAGAGGCGTCCAGTGAAACGGTGATCGTCCCATAACCTGAAATCTGAATCTCCATATCCCACACATATAATACTTTGCCTAAATATTGACTACTTGTATACGCATTCAACATCACAGATGGATATTCCCATTGTCCATCTAATAGACCATCTATCTTCGGAATCAGCTTCCGGCTTTCTAACTCCGTAATCTGTTGCTTCAATTGTGGCACCAAATTCTTATCTATATCATTTAGATTATCAAGATTTGTCCTGTTCATCACATAAGTCTGATTTCCCTCCGACATTCCCTGTGTCATAATCTGCATTTTATCCATCACTGACAATCCCTGATTCATCGTCTCTGTCTGTTCCTGCTCATAAGTAGACACCTGATTCAACATATCTGCATCCACTCTTTTCGCTGCATATTCCGGGAAAAATGCCATCAATCCGACTACACATATTGTAATCCCTATCATGATCAGCCATTTACCGATACGCATCTATATCACCTCCTTTGGAAAAATAACGGTAATGCAAGTTCCCCTGCCAAGCTCACTCTCCATTTCCCAGCTTGCCCCATGCAATGCAACAATCTGATTGCAAAGTGTCATACCAAGCCCTGCACCGCCTTCTTTACGGGAATGCGATTTGTCTACCATATAAAATGCTTCCGTGATCCTGCCTAATTCTTCCTCCGTCATTCCCCTTCCTTCATCTTCTACCGTGATTGCATACCCGTCTTCTCTCTGTTCCCCTTTTATCCAGATATTGGTCCCGGATTCGGATGCTTTTTTACTATTATCAATCAGATTTGCAAACAATGACACCAACAGATCTTTCTCCCCATATATAACGCCTTGTGCTACATGCTTGTTCAAAGTAATTCCCTTTTCCCTGACGCCAACTTCCGTTAGATCATACACATTTTCAACCAGAAAATCCGCATCCAATTTCACCTGTTCAAACTTCTGCTTTTTTAACACCAGAAGTTCCAACAACTTATAAGATAACGACTCAAGCCGCTTTCCTTGTGAATAGATATAATCCGAAGCTTTCATCCGCTCTGCTTCCGTGAGATTCATGGAACGCAGCATATCTGCATAACCGATGATCGATGTAAGCGGAGTCTTCAATTCATGTGCAAATGCTGCGGTAAATTCCTCCTGCCGCTTCGCCTGATCTTCTAAGGAAAGCACCCGGTTCTGCAATTCATCAGCCATCTGGTTAAAATCGTCAGCCAACATTCCCACTTCATCCCGACTTTTTACTTTGGCTCGACTATCCAGATCTCCATCTGCAAACTGCCTGGTAACCTTCGATAAATGCCGAACCGATCTGGTAAGAAAATAAGACAACACAACCGCTAAAATCACCACACCGAACAACACACCCATCATAACATACCGGTAAGTACGCATCATCTGTGCCCGTTCCTTATAGATATGTGTAATGTTCACCGTTGTCTCAAGGCGCATCTCTGTCTCCATCAGTCTCGTATCAATCATACTCATTACGGTAAGATAATATTGATTCTTCTGCTGATACACCTGATATCCACTCTGCTCTGAAGTTACCTGATCAAACAATTTCTCATTTACTTTTTGATATTTGGCATCATATAATACAATCCCCTGCTCCTGCTTATTGCTTGTATACACGATCTCCTTATCGGCATTGATCAAGGTAATCTGTGCATCCTGCAATCTCATCCCCTGACGGACAGAATTCACTACATTGGCAATCTCATTACTCTTGTAATATTCGCTCCCCGCATCTCCCGGAATTGTATTCAACGCAGTCTCCAATGTAAACTTCAACATTTGATTTTCATTTTTTCCAATCCCAACTTCTCTGTTCCATGCCGATTGAAAGGAAGATTGGATCAGAATTGCTCCAAAAACACCAAAGGAGATCGAAACCAATAACAATATACTGAGAAATACTTTGCCATATAACCGCATACTACACCTCCAACCGATACCCGACTTTATACACCGATTTAATCTTATCTTCCCATCTTAATTTCTTACGCAATCTCTGTACATGCAGATCTACCGTACGACTATCGCCAAGATAATTGCACTCCCACACATTCTCATATATCGTCTCGCGATATAGTGCAATATTCTTATTACGGACAAACAAGAGCAATAGTTCAAACTCCTTCATAGTTAACATAATCTGTTTTCCATTCTGCATTACTACCCTTGACGGAACATCGATCGTGACATCTTCTACCTGCAATACATCCTCTGTCTTATGATACCGGCGCAATACAACCTCTACCCGGGCAAGCATTTCCACAATTTCAAATGGTTTTGTAATATAATCATCTGCGCCAGCACGCAAACCATGTACCCGTTGTTCTAATTCTCCCATTGCTGTAATAAATATCACCGGTGTATCCATTGTCTTTATATACGACAACAATTCATACCCATTCATACCGGGCAGCATGATATCTAACAAAATGAGATCAAACCGCTCCTGGCTGATCCGGTCTGCGCCTCATTTCCATCAAATGCACACACACAGTGATATCCTGCTTTTACCAGATTCATCCGGATCAGATCTGAAATTGGTTCTTCATCTTCCACAATTAATATCTTAATCATACTTCATTCACTCTCTGTTCTTTTCTTTCTGTCTTCATACATAGATCATTTATACCCCGGCAATGTATCATAGTTGTATCGAAACCTTTTTTTTCATATAAAAGTGAAAAAGCCGTCAGAGATAACTCTGACGGCATAAAATACTTTGTATAAGACTATATTACAGACTTGCCTCTAATGTCTTACGAATCTCCTTAATGAAATTCTCAGAATTTAAAACAGTTGGATTCTCAATTGTTGTGATTAAAGCAAGATCCTTTGTCATCTTACCAGCTTCAATTGTTCCAAGTGTAGCTTTCTCTAACTTATCTGCAAATGTCATAAGCTCTGGAATGTTATCCAACTCACCACGCTTACGAAGAGCACCCGTCCAAGCAAAGATCGTAGCTACAGAGTTCGTAGAAGTCTCTTCTCCCTTCAGATGCTTATAATAATGTCTCTGAACCGTACCGTGTGCGGCTTCATACTCATATACACCGGAAGGAGATACCAATACGGAAGTCATCATAGCAAGAGAACCAAATGCACTTGATACCATATCTGACATAACATCACCGTCATAGTTCTTACAAGCCCAGATGAATCCACCCTCTGCCTTCATAACACGTGCTACTGCATCATCGATCAACGTATAGAAATACTCAATTCCTGCTGCTTTGAACTTCTCATCATATTCTGCATCATAGATCTCCTGGAAGATATCCTTGAATCTGTGATCATATTTCTTAGAAATCGTATCTTTGGTTGCGAACCATACAGACTGCTTTGTATCTAATGCATAGTTAAAACATGCTCTTGCAAAGCTTGAAATAGAATCATCTAAGTTATGCATACCTTGAATCACACCAGGACCCTTGAACTCATGAATTGTCTCACGGATCTCTGTTCCATCTTCACCGGTAAATACCAATTCTGCTTTACCTGCACCCGGAACACGGATCTCTGCATTCTTATATACATCACCATATGCGTGTCTTGCTAATGTGATTGGCTTCTTCCAATTCTTCACACATGGCTCAATTCCCTTTACAACAATCGGAGCACGGAATACAGTTCCATCTAATGCGGCACGGATCGTTCCGTTTGGAGACTTCCACATCTCTTTGAGATTATATTCTGTCATACGGGCAGCATTCGGAGTAATCGTTGCACATTTGACTGCAACACCATACTTCTTGGTTGCTTCCGCAGAATCAATTGTAACCTGATCATTCGTCTCATTACGATACTCTAAGCCTAAGTCATAATACTCTGTCTTCAGGTCAATAAATGGTAATAACAACTCATCCTTGATCATCTTCCACAGAATTCTTGTCATCTCGTCTCCGTCCATCTCAACTAACGGAGTTGTCATCTTAATCTTATCCATTGTTGTCCTCCTAAATATATTATCCCCTTAGAAATGTTGCCAGAAAAACTGCCGCTGACACATCCTCTAGATGTTATGTAACTCAGAAAAATAAGCCATATGATTCATATGACTTATCTTCCGTAAATACATATTCAATCTTCTATAGAATAACAGAAAATCAAACTTCTGGCAACTTTACATTTAAAGTTTTTGCATTCTCTGTAATGACCTTTACTAACTCATCGTCTGTAATAGAAGTAACACGTCCTTCCTCGTATTCCTTATCTACCCATTCTTTCACTGCTGCAACTAACGGATCATTCTTATCAATCTTCTCTTCTGGATGCAGACGATAATGTGTATTGATCCAATGTGCAATTCCGGCAAGACCGGATGTATTTGATACAGCCACCTGTGCCGGACGGTTCAGGAACTTCGCCGTATCAAAGATATTATAAATCTCCTCATTCTTAAGCAGACCATCGGCATGAATACCTGCTCTGGTAATATTAAAGTTCTTACCGACAAATGGTGTCTGCTCTGGAATATGATATCCTAATTCCTTCTGATAATACTCTGCAATCTCTGTAATCACCGTGGTATCGGCACCATTTAAGTTACCTCTTAACTGGGCGTACTCAAAGATCATAGCCTCTAATGGTGTATTACCGGTACGCTCACCAATACCAAACAACGAACAGTTGACACCACATGCACCATATAACCAGGCGGTTGTGGAATTCGTTACTGCTTTGTAGAAATCATTGTGACCATGCCACTCCAACATCTCACTCGGTACGCCGGCATGCTTGATCAAACCATAGATCGTACCCTGTACAGAACGTGGAATTACGGCTCCGGCAAAGTTAACGCCATATCCCATCGTATCACAGGCACGAATCTTGATTGGAATCTTATATTCATCCATCAATTTCATAAGCTCTGAACAAAATGGAACAACAAATCCGTAGAAATCCGCTCTGGTGATATCCTCCAAATGACATCTTGGACTGATACCAATCTCCAGACAATCCCGGATAACAGACAAATACTGCTCCAATGCCTGTTTTCTTGTCTTCTTCATCTTATAGAATATATGGTAATCGGAACAGCTGACCAGAATTCCCGTCTCTTTAATTCCAATATCCTTAACTAACTCAAAGTCTTTCTTAGAGGCACGAATCCAGCTCGTTACTTCCGGGAAACGATATCCCCTCTCCAAACACTTATATACGGCATCCCGATCTTTCTTACTATATAAAAAGAACTCACTCTGCCGGATCAATCCATTCGGACCACCTAAACGATGCAGATAATCATAGATCGTAACGATCTGTTCCGTTGTATACGGCTCTCTCGACTGCTGTCCGTCACGGAATGTCGTGTCTGTAATCCAGATATCCTTTGGCATATTGTGAGGAACAATTCGTTCATTAAATGCAATCTTCGGTATCTCATCATATGGAAAAAGGTTGTGAAATACATTCGGCTTCTCAACATCTACCAAATGATACATATGCTCTTCTAACTCTAACAGGTTCGTCTTATCATTGCTTACTACTAATCGGTTCTCCATATTGTCATCCTCTCTTTCGTACCGCCTATTTTATGGGATTTCTCGATTTCTGTCAACGAACCTGCCCTTATAAAATGTATTTTTCTCACATTTTTGGTGCATATTATTAAGTTTGAGCCTATATTTTCATTAAAATATAAAGTGAATCATCCTTTATCTTAATATTATTAACTTTACATATATCAGAACTTTATTTTTATAATTATTAATACTTAATACTTGATATTATTATGCATTATCTTTATTTTCATCCCTATTTTTGCATCATTTCATGCATGAAACATATATATTTTCTTGTATTTTTCAATACTTAAAAAAATAAACCACGCATATTGCGTGGTTATCTTCTATGTATTCTTATATCAGTTATCCTTAATCCCTACACGAATCGCACGTTATCCTGCTGTTGCAACATTCAGATCACTCCAGTTGAACGCAATATAAAGATCGTTGCGGTCAGGGTTACAGATGATAACAAAGTCGTCATCACAACAATACCGGATGCCAATACGCCATCGTTATTCATGTTCTTTGCCATAATATAAGAGCTTACCGTAGTGGGTGCTCCGGTTAAGATCAGCAAGGCAACCATCTCTTCATTACGGAATCCCATAGCAACCGCAACCGGAAGAAAGATTCCCGGTATGATCACTAACTTAATAATCGATGCAACCAGTGTTGGTTTCCATTTCTTAAGTGCTGCTCCGGTCGAGAATCCTCCACCGATAGCGATCAACGCAAGTGGTGTGGACAGACTGGCAACACTCGTTAATGCCTTATCTATAATGACAGGAAACTGCACTTTCAACAATGCAAATGGAATTCCTGCCACAATACCGATAATGATCGGATTGGTTACAATTCCCTTCAACGTCTTCTTAAGAACCGCTTTCTTATCCGTATCGCCTGCATTGGCGCTTCGCATCAACACAATCACAGAGAAAATATTAAACAACGGAATCGATGCAACGATCATCATCGGAACCAGCCCCGAACTTCCATAAATATTCTGTGCAAACGCAATTCCAAGAATCGCTGCACTTCCCCGGAAACTTCCCTGTACAAAACTTCCGATCATGCTCTTATCCTTGATAAAAATCTCGGCCAGTAACCACGTTACACCAAAAAAGATACAAGTGCCAAAGAAGCAGAATAATACAAACTTCAAACTGAAATCATTCGACAGATCTGCACCCGCAATATCCTTAAAGACAAATACCGGTAACGCAACTTTAAACACCAGCTTATCCGCTACGCTTACAAAATCATCTGTCAAAAATCCAATCTTCTTAAGCCACCAGCCAAGAATCATAACCAGAAAGATCGGCATGGTAGCATTCAGACTATATATAAAATTACTCACCGTCTATTCCTCCATGTCGTCGTCATCCTCTTCGTCCTTGTCCCGCTGCCCCAATAAGAACAACACAAACACGACAATGATCGAGACAATCATACAGACGGCAATCAACCAAGGCTTTGATCCATCGCCAGTCGCAGCCATTCCTACTAAATAATTGTACATATGATACACCTTCTACTCCTCTGGATGATAGTCCTTCACAACATCCGGATCTGGAATTGCTTTCCTGGTCGATGCAGCAAAGTTCCGCACTTCCACCATTGCCTTATTGATTGGAATATTCGTTCCGGCTCCGGCAACACATCCACCCGGACATCCCATGCCTTCGATCAGACATCCATTCTTCTTACCCGCCTTGGCAAGCATTAGCATCTTACGACACTCATCCAGACCTTCTGCATGTTCAATATGCACTTCCGTTCCCGGATAGTATTCATTGATACAAGCTTCGATTGCCTTGGCAACACCCCCGGCAACCGCATATCCACGACCAGCTCCTGTAGCATCCTCTACCGGAACGCCAACCTTGAAATCATCAAATTCGATATCCTGCGAAATGAACATCGCATCCAATTCCTCAAATGTGATAACAAAATCTACATCACTTCGAACCGTACGACGCATTGCTTCCAGCTTCTTTGCTGCACATGGTCCGATAAATACAACCGAAGAATCGGGATGTTCCTTCTTAATGAGTCTTGCCGTTGCCACCATTGGAGTTAATGCATTCGATATCTTATCAATTGTCTCTGGAAAATGCTTCTTACTAAGCATTGCCCAGGATGGACAACAGGAAGTCAAAAGGAATGGAAGCTTACCCGTTGCCACCTCTTCCACATAATGCTGTGCCTCTGTCATAGCTCCCATATCTGCACCCATAGCAACTTCATATACACCGGCAAATCCCAGCTTCAATAACGCAGCCTTGATCTTATCCGGTGTTGCATATGACCCATACTGACCAACAAATGCCGGTGCAATTGCAACATAGATCTCTCTGCCAGAGCGGAGTGCCCGGATCAACTGAAAGATCTGTGACTTATCCGCAATCGCTCCAAACGGACAGTTCACCATACACATACCACACGATACACACTTCTTCTCATCGATCTTCGCACGTCCTAATTCATCACTCACAATCGCATTTGCTCCACAGGCATCTGCACATGGACGACGCTTATGAGAAATCGCATCATATGGACAAATACTCTTACACTTACCACACTTGATACAGATATTCTTGTCAATGACTGACTTGCCATTCTCCATGCGGATCGCACCAACCGGGCATACCTCCTTACAAGGATGTGCCACACAGCCTTTACACTGGTTACTCACCTCATACACATTATGCTCGCAGGCATTACATGCCGCAGGAATCACCTGCATAAGCGGTGGTTCATAATACTTCTCATCAATATTACTCTCTTCAATGCCCTGTGTCAGATGCACCGGCTTATCTTCCGGACGAAGGGACATACCCATTGCCAACCGGATCCGTTCTCTTGTAATCGCACGTTCTCTGTAAATGCTCTCACAATACTGTGGGGTATCCCCCGGGGTTATTCGATATGGAATCGCCTCAATATCATCAATGATATTCTCTGAGTTATATGCAAGATTCGCAACTTCTGTAAATACCTGCTTTCGGATTCGCTTCACATTGGTTAATATACTTCTCACTTCGTCCTATGCCTCCTTTTATTGTCGTCACAATTATATATATTCTAGCATAAAACGGTTTACTTTACCACTCCCACTTTCTGTCTTTTTATAAGTTTTCGTTCTGGATCTAAGTAATAGACCAATGCGACAAAAATGCCGATAACTAATATTCCGATCATCATTCTGTGCCACCATGCAACCGCATTCTGCATCAGTACAATTCCTGTTGCAATGGATACTGCCGCCGCAAATACATATTTTGCAAATGGGAAATACAATCCATCTACCGAATACTCCTGTTTCTTTGCCAGTTTTCCGGCAAAATATAAGAATACAGCCGCAATTCCTATATATAGTAATACATATCCAATATAACCTGATACATTTGATACATTGTAAAATGCAGAGAACTGAGCTGGTGCCGTTATATCATAATCTAACGAATAAATATATTTCATCGCAGAATCAAAATAAAAAGAAATCTCCGGTTTCATCAGATCATATATATATTCCCCTTTTTCATTCATGCTGCCACTTAAAGGAGCGTGTAACGTGAACAGATTATTGATCGTGCGTCCAACTGCCCCACATCGGATCAATACCGAATTCACCATACGAATTACATACAAGAAACTTGCAGCCACCGGTATTTGAAGTACACCATTTGGTATCAGCATTTCAATCCAACGGATCAATCCATATAGCATAAGCAGATAAGAACAACTTATGACCGTAAGTCCCCATATCGACTGGCTGTACCAATACATATTAATAGCTATTCCCCTTAACACCCCTGTAAATTGATTCATAATAACAAATGTAGTGATAATAACCGGTAACACAAGCATCACGCAGTCCCGAATGGTTTCATACAGATACCGGGTTTGCCTGCCAACCGGAAGTGCTGCTACGAACTCTCTTCCCGATACTGTTCTTTCTTTGTATCCTTGTATTAATTTTCGTCCTAACAGCCAGATTATCTGAATACCGACCACTCCACTAACATACCAGCTTATCACATCTCCTGCGGTCATTTCCCAACTATCATACACATATTTCACTACTTTATCTATCTGATCTGCCGAAAAAGAATGCAACACATCTATATTTTCTGCAATAGACCAAAATGAATTATACCCTTTGCACTGCATAACTACCCAGATACAGTTTGCCGCCAAAAAGAATAGATTTTCTTTCCATTCTAACCGGAACAGACCGGACATTTCCCGATATATCCGTTTTCTTATAATCTGATTGCTGCTCTGTTTTTTCTCTTTCCCTTTGCTTCTGCTTTGCGGATGTAATAGACAAAATGTACTAACCGCTACAACAATTGCCACAACAAAACTCCGTACAATTGTGCTCATTTTGGGATGATGCGCATCACACTCTCCTAAGAATACAACACTTGCCCCTGCCATACCTGCCAAAGCGGAAGCAAATATCTCTATTCCCGTTGTATAGAACCATCTGCCTCTTGATAATTCTCTTCTCCGTGAAATCCATATGATGGCTAGTGTACCCAATAAGATCCACGCAATCTGTACAGTCATATAAATCCCAATGGAATATCCTGTTTCTGTTTTTTGTGAAAAATCCTTGATAGTTTGGTATAACAACACCTCTGGATTCACTGCTCCATAGAGAAAGTTAATTACCTCGCTCACCGGTTCATCAGAATAATAGAAAAAATTTAATATCCAATAGATCCAATAACCGAATCCACATGCTGCAAGAGTTCCAACTACTTTCTGTTTGGAAGCAGTCAGCCACAATGCAAACCAGACATACAATGTTAAGATGATCAGTAATTGCACCAGAAGCATTCTACATAGATCTGCATTTACTCCTGCTATACAAGAATGTGCAATACTTCCAAGCCCTTTGTCCTCTACAATTCTCTGATAGATCTGATTATACCTTGTCTGCACAAGCAATAACCCAATACCATCGAGTACATATGCCGCAATTACGATTCCGCCAACCACAAGAAACGGCTGCACGATCCATTTATGTCCTTTCACCGGCATGGTCTGAATGAATTCCTTCGTTTTCCCGCTCTGATACCGCATATAATATACGCCCCATGCCACAAACAATAACAGTAGCACAAACCAGATATTCATGGTTCCGAGATCATATGCTCTTCCAGCCCGTACCTGTTCAATCATATCAAACCCCTCAGTATTTAACTGAAAAGAATGATTGGCGACCTGTTCTGTAATCATATTCTCAATCTTCTGTTCCATCGGGACTCCGGTAAATGCCAGACCGGAATCATATCCTGCATATAGCACATTAAATATAACCAGAAGCAGGGCAACCACAGCAACACCGATATAGAAATTCTTTAATTGTCTGGCAATCTTGTGATTCTCTTTCATAGCAACCCCTCCTGTCATCTCTGATCTGTCTCTTCCGGCAATACATCCCGTTTCTCTTCTAATGTGATAAACAATTCCTCTAAGGAGATTTCTAACGGCTCAATCAGGCTTGCACCTGCCTTACGAAGCTGTTTTGCAAACTGCTCATCATAGTTCTTCACTACAATCGTGTAGATACTTCCTACATTGCTGATCCTAAGAATCTGTGGAAGCTCGTATACACTCTTTGATGCACCTCCTTCAAATACAACATTTAACTTGGTCAGCTCGCATTTCATATCTTCCATTGCCATCTGTCGCTCTACAACACCCTGATGCAGCATCGTAACAGAATCGCAGATCCGCTCTAATCCTTCCAGATTATGCGAACTGATCAACACGCCAATCTCTCTTTGCTCTACTTCCTGCACCAGTAAGTTATAGAAGTTCGCTTTTGCCACCGGATCCAAACCGGAAGTTGGTTCATCTAAGATCAGATAATCCGGTTCCTTTGCTGTCTCTAACATAAATGCCAGCCGCATTTTCTGTCCCTTGGATAAAGAATGCACTCTCTTTGTCACCGGAAGTTCAAAGATCTCATTCCAGCTATTGAACTTCTCTACATCGAACTTCGGATAGAAAATCTCATACATCCGTACCATCTGTTTCACCGTATTGGTTGCTATGTATTCATTATAATCTGCAACATATCCGATTCGTTCTTTCACCTTCGGATTATCAAATACCAGTTCTCCATCATATCGGATCTCTCCTGTATCCGTGCGGTAGATCCCTGTCATACATTTGATCAAAGTAGTCTTGCCCGCACTGTTCTCTCCAATCAATCCATGAATCTCTCCCGGTATCACCGTAAGGCTGACATCCTTTAATACCGGAATGTTGTTGTAACCCTTATACACATTCTTTACTTCTATCATATACTCATCTCCTCATAAATCTCCTTCACCAGTTCCACAATATGTTCCCGGTTATATCCCATCATCTTAAGTTCCATAATCTCAGTTGTAAGCTGCTTACGTATCTCCATTACCTTTGTCTCATCCGGCTTAATTGTAATCTCATCCGAGATAAAGGTTCCCTTTCCCCGGATCGTCATGATGATATGCTGCCGCTCTAATTCCTGATATGCCTTTGCTACTGTACCGGGTGTAATCTTCAATTCCAATGCCAACTTTCTGACAGATGGAATTGCATCCATCGGTTTCAGATAACCCTTCATAACAGCAAACTTCATCTGCTCTACAATCTGTTCATAGATTGGCTTGCTGCCTTTGAAATCTAATGTAATCATTCCAGTCCTCCTTTCTAACATATTCCCTGACATCCTAATGTCTGAATCTAATTCTGCATCCGATGTCACTTCTGTTTATCACTACTGTTCTAACTGTACCACTTGTTATAGTGCAGTTGTATCATGTATGAACCATATTGTCAAGAGTCTATGCATCATTTATATGATAACTTTCAAGTATCACAATATGAGAGAAAGATATTTCATCTACCGATTGTATTTTTTTATGTACAAAAAGAAGGATTGGTACTATAATATAGAAAGTTTATGCTAAGAATTTTCTTATGCAATTTAGAAGGAGGAGAATCCTATCATGAGACAGTTTAACAAATCTCACAAATTAGACAATGTATGTTACGATGTGAGAGGTCCGGTTGTAGAAGAAGCTAACCGGATGATTGAAGATAACATTGACATTTTGAAGTTGAATATTGGAAACCCTTATCCATTTGGTTTCAACGCACCGAATGAGATCATTCAGGATATCCGTTACAACTTATTAGAATCCCAGGGATATTCCGATTCCAAGGGAATATTTGGAGCAAGAAAAGCAATCATGCAGTATTGCCAGTTAAAGAATATCCCTAATGTGGGAATCAATGATATCTATACCGGCAATGGTGTATCGGAATTGATCACGATGAGCATGCAGGGCTTATTAGATGATGGTGACGAGATCTTAGTTCCCGCACCAGATTATCCACTCTGGACCGCCGCTGCTAACTTAGCTGGTGGTAAACCAGTCCACTACATCTGTGACGAGCAGGCAAACTGGTATCCTGACATTGCAGATATGGAGAGTAAGATTACGGATCGTACCAAGGGTATTGTCATTATCAATCCCAACAACCCGACTGGTGTTCTTTACCCAAAGGAGATTCTGGAAGAGATTGTAGAACTTGCAAGAAAACATGAACTGATCATCTTTGCAGATGAGATCTATGACCGTCTTGTTATGGATGGCAAGAAACATGTCAGCATTGCTTCTCTTGCCCCAGACTTAATGTGTGTCACATTTAACGGTCTATCCAAGTCTCACCGTATTGCCGGATATCGAAGCGGCTGGATGAGCTTAAGTGGTGACAAATCCAACTGCAAGGGCTACATAGAAGGTCTTAACATGTTATCTTCCATGCGTCTGTGTGCCAATGTCCCGGCACAGTCCATTATCCAGACCGCTCTTGGTGGAACCCAGAGTGCCGACGAACTGTTATTACCTGGCGGAAGAATCTATGAACAGCGTGAATACATCTACAAGGCATTAAATGATATTCCGGGCATCAGTGCAGTCAAGCCGGATGCAGCATTTTATATCTTTCCGAAGTTAGACGTTGACAAATTCGGCATTACCAATGACGTACAGTTTGCATTAGATTTCTTACGTCAGAAACATGTATTAGTCGTTCAGGGCAGTGGATTCAACTGGCAGGAACCAGATCATTTCCGTATCGTATATCTGCCACAGCTAGATGACCTGAAGGTTGCGATTGGAAGACTTCGTGATTTCCTTGCCACTTATCATCAGTAACATTATACCCTTGCACAGCGTAAGTGAAACGGACGCGCATGTCAGGAGTGTATGAGCCCGGCTTTAGGCGGTGTCATATTGCAGCAGGCACACTTGCGTTACGGGCTCGCACGCAGCAGACACTAAT
>CACWQE010000061.1 GCA_902762905.1 uncultured Lachnospiraceae bacterium
CATTCTTAGTATCCGCTGCGAGTGATGAGTAGCGAGAGCGTGCCTGCTATGATATGTTATATCCCAACCAACCGATCTCATGACCTGAATGTTTCGCACCCAACTTGACTTACGCTGTAGAAGTGCGTCAGACTTTGTCACTGGTCAGTCCGTCTTCGAGACTTAGGTAAGTAACCTTTACGATTCCCTCGAGGTGTTCGAGCCAGCGAATGGAATCTGCCGGAATCTCCTGATCACATTCGATGACCATAACTGCATTGCCACCGCGGGAATCACGATATAGCTGCATCGTTGCAATGTTCACTGATTTATGAGCCAACATAGAGGTCACTTCCGTAACATGCCCCGGCTGATCAAGATTATGCACGATCAAAGTTGGAAAATCACCGGTAAAGTTCGCCGTCAGTCCGTCAATCTCACAGATTCGGATCTGACCGCCGCCAATGGAACTTGCTATGATCTCTAACTTTCGTCCTGACTGCCCTTCTAAGTTCATCTTCACTGTATTCGGGTGTGCGTCAACCAGTTCAATCCCCTCAAAATGAAAATGCATGCCCTTTGCCTTGGCAAGTTCAAAGCTGTCAGGAATCCGTTTGTCATCCACCGCCATGCCAAGCAGCCCGGCAATCAGTGCCTTATCCGTACCATGTCCTTTGCCGGTAGCCAAAAAAGAACCATGCAGATAAATGTCTGCCTTACGAACCGATTCGCCTAACAGCTTACGTGCTACCTGACCGATCTTCACCGCTCCTGCCGTATGGGAACTCGATGGTCCTACCATAACCGGTCCGATTATATCCATAATATTCATACGCAATCCTTCTTTCGTCCGAATTGTTTAGACCTACTATATAGAAGTTTGACTTACTTTTCAAATGTGAAAAACCTGTTTGTCTTGCTTCTTTTCCGCATTTTACTTTCTTTTCTTAATACAATAGAATGATTTTTCTTTCAATCATCCGTAAAAGATGTCTTTCTATAAATTATGTTATGTTTTTACAGGATCTACCACAAACTCTTTCATATGAAACGCCCGCTTTTTTATCGGTATAACCATTCTTTAAAAGAAGAAAATCCTCCAAAAGAATCCTTCGTTCTTTTCTAAAATATATAAATATCTAACGACGTTATCTCTGCTTCTACAGCACCGATTCTACCACTTTCGGCAATTCCTCAAATGCTGCAATCTCCGGCACATCCGCATCCACTGTTCCGAACCCGTATGCGGCATGAATAAATTCCACTCCTGCCTGCATACTTGCATCATAATCGCCCTGGATATCTCCAACATAGACTGCTTTTGTAAGTTGATTCCGTTCCACCACCTTACGGATATTTTCTCCTTTTACCAATCCATTATTGCCGTAGCACTCGATATCTTCGATATATTTGTCATATCCATAATATTCCAAAAACGCCTCAATATAACCGGACTGACAATTACTTACGATATACAAATGATACTTCTCTCTTAATTTCTGAAAAGTTTCCTCAACTTTTGGATATACGATCGCACCATGTGTTCTTAAGTATTCATTCTCTTCTCTGCCGCAGACATCTAATAACTGCAGGCGGCGTTCTTCTGGCAATTCTGGAAAGATCTGTGCTGCCAGCTTATCCATTGTAAGTCCCATAACGCGCTTAATCTCGTCTTCTGTTATCACACGCTCCGGGGTATATTCTCTTGCTACGACTTCCGTCCAGCTCTCAGCTACTGCCTTTGCAGAATCCCAAAGAGTTCCATCCATATCAAATATAATGCCTAGCTTCTCCATCTCCTGTCCTTTCTGCGATTACCCATCTATATTCTTACGCATTCCATCCGTTTACCAACCTATGCCATTGTTCATACACCAAATATCGTATGCATATTGATATCTTCTCATTCATTCAAATGCCAATTATTCCTGTATTACGATCTCCGACTTCGCCTTATTCTCTTCTACCGAATCCAGCTTCATACGGATCTGTTGCATGATCGTATCCGTCTCCGCAATCCGGTCTGCACATGACAACAATTCCTGTGCGATCATTTCCTCATCTTCTGGATCAATGTTCTTCTTGTACTTCAACTCATGATCTAAGCTTGCCCAGAAGTCCATTGCAATCGTTCGGATCTGAATCTCAACCCGCATCGGTGTCTTGCCCTTAGAAAAGAATACTGGAATCTCCACGATCATATGATAACTCCGATAACCATTCGGCTTCGGATACTTGATATAATCCTTGATCTTAATGAGCTTCAGGTCATCCTGCATCGCAAGCATCGCTGCAATCGTATAAATATCATCAATAAACTCGCAGATAATACGCACACCCGCCACATCGGACAGATTCGTCATAATTGCCTCTACCGTAAATGGCAGCCCTTTCTTCACTAATTTCTGTGCAATACTCTCCGGCTTCTTCACTCTGGATGAAATGCTGCTGATCGGATTCCTGTGATACCGCACTGACATCTCGTCATTCAGTACCTCTGCCTTCGTCCTCACTTCCCGGATCGCACACGCATACATCATCTGCATCTCCTGAAATGCCTGCGAATGCTGCATCAGGATCTTCAATTCCTCCATAATATCACCGGTAATCACCGGCACGTCATCCTCTTTCTCCCGCAAACTCGGAAGCTGTATATTATCTTGTGTCAACACATTTGTCACCTCTCCATATTGGGCTCACGACCTCGTTCTATCATTCATTCCTTCTGATAAATGATGCCACGGATTGCTGCATTGCTTTGCAATTCCTGCAATCCTACAAACACCTCCAATCCCGCATATTTGCAAGCAAATATGCTACTTGTCGGTGTTAGGCGAGTCAAGTTAACAGATCGCAATTTGTATGTAAACATACATTGCTATCTGTTATTGACCCTTGCATCATATCATATATTTATTAAATAAGTATGAACATCAACATTCATTCGTATTTCTTCTTACCGCATATACTTTCTTACACATAATGTCTTAGTGCGTCGCTGCATCTGTCTTACCAAGTTCCTTGTCCGGCGAATTCAGCAAATATCCAATCGCAAGAAGCGTTGTCATAAGCACCCAGCTGATCGGTTCCGTCAGTACCACTCCAAAATATTGTAAATGTGGTACAAGAATTGCTGCGGATACAATCTTAACCAACATTTCCAGAATACTTGAACAGATCGGTATGATCTTACGCCCCATTCCCTGCAACGTACATCGTAGTATAAATAACGGTCCCAACGCATAGAAGAACCACACGCCAAACTTCAGATAGAACACCGCCGGATCGACAATTGCAGGATCTGTACTGCTGGTCAGCCATTCGATCACCGGGCGGGCAATCAGATAGCACAACACAATCATCAACGTACTGATAATCGTTGACACAACATGTGCATGCCGTACCCCCTGTTTGATTCGGTCAATCCGCCCTGCACCTGCATTTTGGCTGACATATGTCGTCATAGCAAGACCAACGGTATAGATTAAGATCATCAAAATGTCAAACAACCTTCTTGCTGCCGTATGTGCCGCAACAATGGAAGTTCCAAGTCCGTTGATCGCACTTTGCAAAATGATCGTTCCAATGTTCACAATACATCCCATCAATCCCATGGCAAGTCCAGTCGTCGTCAGATTCGAATATAACTCTCCAGACACCTTCCATTCCGAACGTTCCGGCAACAGATTCCGAAATCGAACAAGGACATATGCCATACAGAGGAATCCGGAGATTGCCTGTGCCAGAATTGTCGCATAGGCGGCGCCCTGTATTCCCCAGCGGAACACCGCAACAAATAAAAGGTCCAGACCGACATTTAGGACAACCGCAAATGCCAGACAATAGAGCGGTGTCTTGCTGTCTCCAATCGCCCGCAATATGTTCGCGAATACATTGTAAAGTGCCGTAAATGCAATTCCCGCCAATATGATACGCACATAGGACACTGCATTTTCCATAATATCCTCTGGCGTATGTAACGCCGCAAGAATCGGGCGGATCAACATAAGTCCTAACACGGTCAGCACAATCGTGATCCCGGTTGTTAAAATCAGTGTACCCGCCACTGAATTGCGCATCCGTTTCTCGTCCTTTGCCCCAAAGCTGTTTGCCACTAATATTGCAAATCCCTGTGTCAGACCATTGATGAATCCGATCAGTGTATTCGACACGACACTCGTTGCACCAACCGCCGCAAATGCCGCCGTACCCACATACGCACTCACAATCTTGCTATCTACCATGTTATATAATTGCTGCAAAATACTGCTGCACATCAGAGGGATGGCAAACATCAATATTACCTTTGCAGGATATCCTTTTGTTAAATCTTTCATTGTTCTACTCCTGTTGTTAAAGTTCGCAAAATGCTTCGCACTTTTCTCACTATTTTTATATCCTCCTCCCCTGTCAGTCAAAAATGTATTTTCCGACTTCTCTAAACATGACCTATATTATAGACGAATTACATACAAATAATCAATCTTTATTTACACCCGGGAATAGACTATTACGACACAGACAAAGACGCAGAACTTGCTGACAAAGATGCCGTTATTGCTGCATTAAAGAAACAGTTAGCCCTGCAAGACTAAGCATATATAGCAACAAGGCTCCGCAAATTGCGAAGCCTTGTTGCTTTTACAATATTCTACTTTCCTGACATTGTTACATAATTCAATATCATATCCTTCTGCAACAACAGTTCCGGTGTATAATCCTTATTATCTTCTGCACCCCAGATAAATCCACCCGCATAATGGGCACAGGTTGCCATCATCGAATGTACTGTCACACGTAAGAATTCTTCTTCCGGTATATCCGTCCTGAATGTTTTATCCTCTTTTGCTTTCTCATACATCAGATGAAATCTCGTATTGGCAGAATAGAGTGACGCATGAAATGCTTCCAACTGCTCTGGTTTCACACCCTCATGTGTTACATAATGATTGAAATTATCATTATATTGCAATAAATCCTTATGATTCTGATACATGTCAATATAACTGTCTAAGGTAAAAATGAACCGGTCAATTGCCGGAATATCGTCAACCGATGTGAGTGGACGTCTCGCATCTAATTCATCGAGATAAGCTTTCCACTGTGCTGTACAAACCGCAATTACCAATTCCAACTTGTTCGCATAACAACGGAATAATGTTGCCCTTCCAACTTCTGCTGCCTCTGCGATCTCACCCATGCTGACTGATTCTATCTTTTTCTCTACGAAAATTCGAAATGCTACATCCAGTATTCTCTCTCTTCTGGCATTTTCTTTTGCTTTTTGTCTTTCTGATTTACTCATTGGTTACTCCTATAATTTCATATGATACTTCTCGATATTATAGCTTATAATGCTGCAAAAAATCAATATACACGATTGTATTTTTATCCACACATCCACTAAATACAGCTCTGTTTTACAGCAAATGTCATATTGCACAATACCTCAAAACATGCTACATTTTTCTTAGTATAATCAAAGCTTAGGAGGACATTATGAAAAAACAACATTTTCTATGGATTACCGTACTTGTCGGAATGCTATTGTGGATGCCTGTCATGCCGGTTCATGCACAAGCTGCGAAGATTACCTTCACACAAACAAAGGATAAGATCAAGGCGGGAAACACATTTACATTTCAGGCAGCAACCGATGACAATTCCCCCGTTACCTATTCTGTAACCGACGAATCCCTTGCAACGATTACCGAGGACGGACAGCTTACTGCAAAAAAGGCCGGCTCTGTAAAGGTAATCGCGCAAAGCGCTGATATCTCCGCCTCTACCAATGTGAATATTATCGGAAAAAAGATTGTATGTCTTGATCCCGGTCACTCTGCCAAAATGTCAGGTGGAACAGAACCAATCGGCCCCGGTGCATCCACAAGAAAAGCCAAGGACGCAGTCGGCACCCGCGGAGTAGTAAGTGGAACTTACGAATATCAATTTACACTGACTCTTGCCAAACGCCTTCAAACTCTTTTAGAGAAAAAAGGCTATGAAGTAATTCTTACCCGCAAAGACTCCAAACATGCTATCAGCTGCAAAGAACGTGCCATGGTTGCCAACGATGCAGATGCCGACATTTTTGTCCGTCTTCATGTAGATGCCTCTGCTTCTGGTTCTGCACGGGGAGCCTCTGCTCTCTATCCATCTTCCGCTAATCCATATAACGGAAAACTGAGCAAGAAATGCAAGAAGCTTTCCAAGTGTATTCTTAACAATATGTGTGAGGAAGCAGGAACCCATAACCGCGGTCTATTTGTAAGAAATGATCTATCTGGCAGTAACTGGGCTGCCATGCCTGTAACACTGATTGAAGTCGGTTTTATGACGAATGCAACAGAGGATCGTCTTCTCAACAAAACTTCTTATCAGAAGAAATTAGCAAAAGGAATTGTTTCCGGTATTGACGAATATTTTGGATATTAAAATAAAATTTCCCAGATGACAGACAAGCGGCCACACAAATACATAACCTGTGTGACCGCTTAATTATTTTTATTTATTATTTCTGAAACAGATCCTGATCCGTAACCGCATGTAACTCCAGATCTTCGTCTGCATCTTCTTCAAACTGTTTCTCTTCTTCCTTCATGTGAAGTTTCTCTTCCCTACGTACTTCCCGCTTCTCACGGATACGATCCATTCCCTTGCCCATAATTCCTTTCAATGTCCACTTCCGGTGTCTCCACAGATGCCATAACAAGCCAACCAGACACACAACCGGACAGATCAATACCAGAATACGGAAGATTAAAAGAATGATCTCTTCATCTTCCACGGAACGTGCTATGTTCTCCCAATATGGATATCCGACTGAACTGGTTCGCATACTGCGAAGTCTCCACTGTTTCAACTTTGTAAGCATCGGAACCAACTCAAAACGATTGGTATTCTCTAATATCTCAACATTATCAAATGTTAACGGATTCTCCTGCTGGTCAAGCTGTTCTTCCTCTTCTTCCGAGAATCCAAATGCACTGCGAACCGCATAATATGCATAATTACTGATTGGATTCGGCAATACCACCTCGTAGCAGGTAATACTTAAGGAATCCTGTTGCACTTTCAATTGATCATACGGCATATAGATCCGGTTCGAATTGCCGTATGCAATCTTCTCCAATCCATCTTCCGGCACCTTCACGACACCGGCTACCGTATAGATCGTATTGTTCATCCACAACTGCATCCCCACAATGTCATTCGAACCATATAGTGCCCATGCCAGATTCTCATCGATCACTACCCGGTCTTGATTCAGGTCATCATCTGATATATAACTGCCGGATAACAATTCCATCGGATGGAATTGAAAGAAATTGCCTCCCACTCCGACGGCGGTAACATTTAACGTATTCGTATCCTTACGGATTGCCGCCTGCACCTCTCCACTGTATCCATCGATCCAGACTCTTCCACCTGTCTTAGACTCACTGTATGAATCCTTGGTCAGCTTCGTTGCGATCGCACTTCGGACAGATGCCAATTCCTCCGCTCCGGTCTGTCTCCCCGGCGAAATAAATGCACTCACCTGTGCATAAGACATCTTACCATTCTCCCACCGTGCCGCCTCCTGCTGGGAATATAACCCTTCAGTCTGCTTGTGTGAAACCACCGTCAGTATTACATAGGCAAGCAGCAGTGCAATATTCACGATAATAAGTATTATCTGTTTTTTATTCCATGAAATCTCTATCTTCTTCATATTACTCCACTAATCTTACCTGCATGCCTTCTTCTAATGGTTTAGAAGAATTGGTGATTACGTTATCATATTCATAGACTCCGCCAGATACACCCGAAGAAGTATCATCCGAAGCTAACACCTCAACATCTGCACGTTTTACCGTATAACGGTTACCTAATGGCGTACCCTTCACTTTAAGGATCAACACAAATTTACCTTTACTGTCTTCCCGGACTGCATTATTCGGAACAACCGCATCATACTGGCTGTTTCTCTCACCTACAGCAAATGCCAGCGTCTGTCCGACATTAACATCACCTTTTACCTCAAAGGTTACTATCATGCTCTGGTTTGGATTCTCCGTATCTGCACGGATACTCTTCACCGTTGCACTCACACTGTCATCCCAGATATTCTCAACGGTTGCTTCATCCCCTGTACGGATCAGTTTGGACTGTGCCTTTGTTACCGTTACTTTTACAATATAACCACTACTTGATAACTGAATTTTTGCAAGAGGTGCATCCGCTGTCACATTGTCTCCTTCCTTACAATTGACTTCCGATACAATACCATCTTCGGTTGCCTTTACTTCCTTCATATCGTCACTGGCTTTCAGTTTCTCAACTTTTTCTTTCTGTTCCTCGATATTCTTCTGTGCTGCTTCATTATCCAACGCATCGGATTCCGCTGTTAATGCATCCTCTTTCTTCTTTGTCTTAAGACCGCGAACCAAAGCATCTAATGTTTTTCGCTTTTCTTTTACAGCCGCCTTGGCATCTTCTAATGTTGGATTTGCACTCAGCTCTGTTACCTTAGCATCTTTTTCTTCCTGCACTTTCTGTAATGCCGTCAGATTCTTCGTTGTTGTGGCAAGATCTCTCTTTGCCTGTTGATAATCTGCATCATGGGAATCCACCAATGCCTGTAATTGTGCAATCTGACTTTGTAAAGAGTTAATCTTGCTCTCGTCTGTTGCTTTATCTAATTTGCCCTGCAATTCTTCTAACGCAGCATTCTCTGTCTCATACGTATCCACCTTACTTTGCAGACTATCCACACTGGCCTGTGCTGCCGTCACATCACTCTTTGCCTGTGCTGCCTCCTTCTTAGCAGTCTTCAAAGCCTTATCATTCTTCTCTGCCTTCTCCTGTGCTTTCACTGCTTCTTTCAGTTCATCCTTTGCATCCTTAATACCGATATTATCCTCGGTATAATCTGGCGCATTTTTAAGCAGCGACTTGGCATAACTAAGTTCAAGATCATCTAATGTATTCTGTGCCTCATCTAACTCTGTGTTCTCACCTTCTTCAAAAGTAAATAACACATCTCCTTTCTTAACCTCATCCCCTGCTTCTACCTTTACTTCCTTGATCACTCTGGTACCACTTACCGTTACCTCACAATCGGAATTCGTCTCTACGGTTCCCTGGCCTCTTACCTTATTGGATACAGTTCCCGTTGTAACCGGTTCTGTCGCAACCTCCGGTAATGAATAATTCATAATTGTATTTGAAAAGAATGTTAATATCAGCATGGCAACTAAGAATATAACAGCCGCCTTTTTTATGATATGTTTACGATTGCTCTCTTTTTCCATCTTCTTCCTCCTATCCTTTCACACCACCGGAATACGAGATTCCGTCTACTAAATATTCCTCTCCATAAAGGAAAATTAATATTGGTGGCACCATATATATCGTCGCTACTGCAAATGCCAATCCCACTTCTCCAGAATTGATCTGTGACAAGAACACAGACAATGGATGCTTGTCGGCATCGGATAACATGATAAGTGGTTGCTCAACCATGTTCCAATAATCGATAAATACCAGAATCGCAACGGATGCGATCGGTCCCTTACAAAGCGGAATACATACTTTGGTAAATATCTGCCATTCATTTGCTCCATCTAACTTTGCTGCCTCGATCAATGAATTCGGAATTCGACGCATATACTTTGTTAGCAGATACACACTAAATGGAGCAAAAATACCCGGTAAGATAATGGACCATCTGGTATCTAATATATGAAGCCAATCCGCAACAAGATAGTTCGGAACTAATGTTACCTGATACGGCATCAACATAAGTGCTACATATACGAAGAAGATAATCTCCCGTATTCTTCCCCGGAACCGCATGAAACTATATGCTGCCCCAAGTGCTATAAAGATCTGAAAGACCACGATCGGGACTACCAATATTACGGAATTCCAGAACTTAAGCAAATACTCCGGGCTTTTCAGAAGTACGGTAGAATACTGCGACAGTTCCACCATATCTGGAATGAATTTGAGGTTCACTTTCTCTGCTACATAATCCGTATTCCGCTCACCATAAGACGACTCCTTATACTGATTAAAGATTACACCATAATTGGTGTTGATCTCTGTCGACGACATGAATGAGTTTGCAATCGTCAATATGGTTGGCAATAGAAAGGATATCGCAAAGATCAAAGCAACCAATGTCAGAATCACTTTCTTGATTGTTATTCTTACTTTTTTCCGTTTCATCAGCCTTCCACATCCTTTCCATATCGATCCTCTGCAAAGAACAGAATGCCGATTACCACGCACATGACCAGACACATAATAATAGCTGCTGCCGATAACTTCTGGTAATCTAACGACCGGAATGTATTATTCATAAAATGCTGCAACATATATAAGGAATCGTAAGGATAATCCCCTGTAAGCAGATACACCTCACGGAATACCTTAAAGGAATTGATCAACGATAAGATTGCCACAAACAGGATCGTAGAAGACAGATACCGAAGCTTGATATACCAGAACTTCTGAAACTCTGTTGCACTCTCTAAGGTTGCAACCTCTAACACATCCCGAGGAATCGCACTTAATGCTGCCATAAAAAGAATCATATTATAACCAAGATTTTTCCACAGGAACAGAATTACAATTACGATCTGACTGTAGGATGACTTAAACCAGTCAATGGGCTGCATATTCAGATTCGTAACAAACTGATTGATCACACCATTGTAATCAAACAACACCTGCCAGATGAGCACGATCGAAGCAACCGGAACCATCATCGGACTTAAAAAGAACGTCCGAAATTGACTCTTCATTGGAATATTTCCCTCTAATAACATCGCAAGTCCCAACGAAAGAACAACCGCTAATGGCACTGCTACCAGTGAAAAAGTTGCCGTATTCTTCGCCGCCTGTTGAAAGGATGAATTCTGTAAGATATTGATAAAGTTCTCAAATCCTACAAACTGATGGCTGATTGGATTATCCACCAACGCATAATAAATGACAACGAAAAAAGGAAGAACAAAAAATACCAGTACACCGATCAAACTTGGTGATAGATATAATACCGCATTTTTCTTGTCCTTCTTACTCATTCGATGTTTCTTATATTCAATTCCATCTTCCGTCACATGTTTCTTACCCGGCATGTTTCTGCCTCCTGCCTATTCATTCTATACAATTGCCTTTGTATATTTAATCTTTTATAACTAAGACGGCAGTCCCTTGTAAAAGGAACTGCGTCTTGTATATTTGTAGGTTTTCCGTGAATTCTATCGGTTCTCGTTAACGTATGTCTTCACACGATTCTGAATAACATCTGCTGTCTCATCTAAACTCTTCTGACCAGAGAAATATGCTTTCGCTTCCTCTGTAATGATCTGTCCAATCTCGTCATTGTATTCACCGGTCTTATCGGTATTATTAACAAGATCAATATACATCTGGGCCTGCTTCTCAGTAAGAGGTCCAATCTCTACATTGAGGTCATCCCAGCCCCATCCAGACTGTAAAGGCTCTACTTCATTACCTAACTCATCCGTATATTTCTCTGTTGCTGTCTTACTCTTAACCAGCATATCAAATGCATCCTGACGGGTTGGATTGCTATATAAATTATTCCGGTCACCCTGATATTCCTTCGTTAAAAATGTCTTAAGGAACTCCCATGCTGCATCTTTTACTTTTGACTTAGAATAGATTCCTAACTGATTATCAAAGGAGAAATAAGAACCATCCTTGTCCTTGTTTGGATATCCGATAAATGTGATATCTCCATTAAACATTGCCTCGTATAGCTCTACACTTTCCATATCCAAAGAACCACCATTGGTAAGCAATACCTTACCCTCTTTTACTAAAGATGGCTCGCTAGGAGAATCTTCCGAATACTCCGTCTCTTCATTACTTCCACGGTTACAGATCTCTAAGATATCTTTGAAATCCTGACCATCAAAAGAACATTCGCCCGTTGACCAATCTACATAATCACTGATATTCATAGTAATAAAGCTATATAGATTATCATTCTTATTCTCTGAATAAAATGGTCTGACATCCTTATTCTCATCTAATATCTTCTTAAGATCATCCATTGTCCATCCAGGTTCTGTTCCCACAGTCTTAGCCGCGCCAACTAACGTATGCACATAGAAGCCCGGTGCAATATAATAATACTTGCCATCAATCTGCATTGCCTTGGCAACGGACGGAATCAGATCATCTGTGCTGACATCGGAATCCTTCTCAAAGTATGGTGTCAGATCTTCTAAGATTCCCTTCTCTGCATACTGATCAACAGACAGGCTGGATAAGCAAATGATATCCGGTACATTACCTGCAATAATGTCTGCGTTCATCTTCGTCTGCGGATCTTCTTCATTGGAATAATCCTTAAATTCAACCTGATACTTGTTACTCTTCTTATTGAAAGCAATTGCCGCTTTCTTAATATTATCATCTACATACATTGCACCAACAGTAATGGTCTCTTTGTCTGTAATGGTGCTTGGATCAACCTTCTTATAAAGAACAAGCTTACTATTCTCATCATCCCATGTAGTTCCCATCATCGTATCTTTCGCGATTGGGAAAATACTGTAACTATTATCGGAACTTACATTAGAAGCAACAAAATCCATTAACTTTGTACCCTTCTTGGAAGCGATATCATAACCATAGATTCCGGAATCATCTTTGTAGTAGAAATCATACTCGATACCATTCATCAGGGCGTCACTGCTGCTGAAGTACTGGAAGTCCATCTTATAGGATTCTCCCCACTTCTGTGCATCTACATCTAATACCTGCACTTTTGCGCCATCTTCTCCAGAAGAATCACCAACAACGATCTGGCCATCTTTCGTCTTTGCCACGGCATCTATATAACCGCTATCCGGCTTCATTTCACATACTTTCTTGAAATCTTTGTCAAATACAGTAATTGCACTATTCGTTACAAATACATAACGATCTTCATTATCAATCAACGCTTTGTTTAAATAGTTGTCTTCATTCGCATCTAAACCTAAGTCTTTGGTAATATCCTTGCTATCGGTTTCCTTGCCACTCTCATCAAAGCTTGCCATGATATAGGACTGCTTTCCAGAGTTTTCATCATAGGTACCTAACAGAAATTCCATACCGCCATCACTCTTCACCAACATGTAGTTGATATACGTATTCTGATCAATCTCCGGCTGACCTAAATCCTGCAAGTCTGTACCATCTGTCTTCATAGAATATACATAATAATAAGATTTTCCGGTATATTCCTCTTCTGCAGAACCATCCTCGCTGTCTTCCTCTGTAGAGTCTGCTTCCGTCGTATCTTCACTATTTTCTTCTGAAAGCTCTTCCGTATCTGCTTCCTTACTTGTATCCTTAGAATCTGCCTCTGTTGCATCTTCGTCTGATGTATCTTCCGTATTCACTTCTTCATTCGTTGTGTCTTCCGATCCATCTCCTTCTACCCATTTCGTTGTATAAAAATAAACCCTATCTCCTTCTACCACATAGGAAACGATATCTCCTTCAATACCATCCACAGAAAGATCACTTTCCTCATAGGTCATCTCCTTTTTGTTCTCTTTCTTCTGCTTACTGCCGGAAGAATCCTTATCCTTCTTACCACAAGCCACCATAGACATCATCATAACCGATGCCATAAGAAGGGCGGCTGCTCTTTTCCATTTCATCTTTCTCATATCAAGTCCTCCTGTCTTTGAACCTCGTTTGACTACATGGAGTATACCATAAACATATTTCCAGAATCTAGACCTTAATACCATTCTTAAGAAAATCGTCAGAAAGTTCGCAGAAATGATACAACTTTGTTACGATTATGACGCTAAGTATGGATGACAACAACCATAGAAGATTATTTTTTTATTATTTATATCCATTCGTTCCATTTAAGAAAATATGCAGTAAAATCATGTCGGAAGCCGCAGATCCTTAGGCTGATAGAACTGGGTACGATACTGCTTTGGCGTATACCCTGTCTGTTCCCGGAAGCATTTGATAAAATGACTTTGGGATGCAAAACCCAGATATTCCGCAATATCCGAATAGTCATATTCCGAAAAGGTAAGCAGATTCAAGGCTGCAACAATCTTTGCTTCCCGGATAAATGCTGTAACTGTCTTTCCTGTCTCTTTGTGAAACAGGCTTGAAAAATAACTGCGGTTAAGTTTCAATGTCCCGGCCAGTTCTTCCACAGTAACTCTCTCATTTAGATGTGTATAGATGTAATCCATTGCTTTTCTCACCTGAATGGAATAGATATTTTCCTTATGCAGATTTGCCATCTGCTTTGTATATTCCATTACCATCTCTCTATGCAGATTAAGAATAGAGGGAATATCCATACAGACATCCATCTTATTAATATAGAGATCACTTAAGGTATACGCTTTCTCCCGGTCTAGTCCATTTTCCACACAAAGTCTCGTAAGCAGGGCAGCTAATATCACAAAATGATATCTCTCATTGCGTAATGGATCTTTCGATAACACACCATTTTCTGCATCCTTTGATGCCATTTCCACTCTTTCCGGTGTATATAATTTCTTAATCTCCTGTATATTTCCCGATACCACCATCTTGTAAAATCCAAATTCCTTCTGATATTCCATGTGGCGTCGTTGTTCTTCCCTCTGATGAAACAAAGACAGCTGTAGCTCCTTGTCAATTCCCATGCTGCACCTCCTGCTCCTCTTCTACAGCGTAAGGATTTGACGCTGGTGTCTGACGGACGCAATGGCCTAGAAAAATTGGTTCCAAGCCGGGGCCGTTCGCACTTAATTGCTCCAGTAGCAGC
>CACWQE010000062.1 GCA_902762905.1 uncultured Lachnospiraceae bacterium
AAGACGACGAGGTAGATAGGCTTGAGGTGGAAGTGTGGTAACACATGGAGCTGACAAGTACTAATCGGTCGAAGGCTTAACTTATCGCAAGAGAACTTGATGATATGTTATATGGATGTAATCTTTGTGTGAAGTTCTGAAGGTACATAAGCTTGTATCTTTATAATCCCTGATAGCTCAATGGTAGAGCACACGGCTGTTAACCGTGGTGTTGTAGGTTCGAGCCCTACTCGGGGAGTTTTTTATGGCCCCATGGTCAAGCGGTTAAGACATCGCCCTTTCACGGCGGTAACACGGGTTCGATTCCCGTTGGGGTCAGTTAGAATATATGCCGATATGGCTCAATTGGCAGAGCAGCTGATTTGTAATCAGCAGGTTGAGGGTTCGAGTCCCCCTATCGGCTTGACAATGCAAAAGCATTGTGGTATAATCATTATCGTTGTGTGCGACAATGACATACAAATGAATTGGATGGATTCCCGAGTGGCCAAAGGGGACAGACTGTAAATCTGCTGCATATTGCTTCGGTGGTTCGAATCCACCTCCATCCATTTAACTTCATATCGCGGGGTGGAGCAGTCTGGAAGCTCGCCGGGCTCATAACCCGGAGGTCATAGGTTCAAATCCTGTCCCCGCTACTCGATACGTATTATGTATCATGCCCAGATAGCTCAGTTGGTAGAGCAGAGGACTGAAAATCCTCGTGTCACTGGTTCGATTCCGGTTCTGGGCACTTTTTATTGAAACAATCCATGTTTGGATTGTTTTTTTTGTGGAATAGACTTTGAGAACGTGGTACAATAGATTTATGTGGTTTATAGCCTATCATGGGTAATAGGCATTTACATAGAATGAAGGTATGGGGTATATAATCATGAAACTTAATTTCTATTTAGAATGTGCAGGTATGATCATTGGGATTATATTATGGTGTGGTTGCAGTATGCGGTATGGAATATTAGATTTGAAAGATCGTATCTATATGAGCATGATTCGTTCATCTACGGTTATGTCTGCGTGTAATTTGCTTGCATGTGTAATTATCCGCAGAAATTGGCTTTCATTTCGGCTTGTTGCCGGGATAGTTGTTTGTATTGCATTTCTTTATATGGTGGGCATTTTGATGTATCTGAATATATATCTGAAGGAATGCATTGATAATAGTAATATGATTACTACAAAGGACTATGTACTTTTGGGAATACCATCGTTCGTGAATGCATTGATATTATTAGTGAATTGTGGAACACAATATGTATTTGGATTACCTCGTATGGAGGAAAACATGCAGGTTGTCTTTAATTCCTGGTATAAGATTCCATATCTATTGGTGATTATTTCTGTAATAGTATATATATTTATGATGTGTAAGGGAAGGAATATATTATTAGCAAAGAAACAATATGAAATATTCCTGATTCCATTTGTATTAGTGATAGTATATTATATACAGTATCGTTTTAAGTCAATCCTGGTAATTAATTTTGGTGTAAGTATTATGTTGCTTCTATTATATGTATTTGCGTATGGTACAGTATTGCGGCGGGATGATCTGACACATATGCCAGAGTTATATGGTTTTGAGAAAATGTTAGCATATCGTTCGGGAATGCAGCAGAATATGCTAGTCGTTGTATTGACTATTTTGGATTGGGACAAGATGCAGAAGGAATATGGTTATGAGAAAACGAATCATTTTTTGAAGCATATTGCACGATATCTGATGCGTAACACGGCACCAAATGCAATTGCAAGAAGGAATCATCAGTTTTACATCATTTTAGAAAATGAAGATTATGAACAGCAGGAAAAGTGGTTAGAAGAGGTAACAAAACGGTTTGATCATGATTGGATGACGCATCATACCAAGGCCACTTTTTCAATGCAGATGGATAAGATGGAATGCAAAGAGAAAGAATACCAGACACAGGATATTATGAATTGGATTGTAGGAGGACAGGATGGAATTTGAGGTTGGACAAGTAATTCGCTTGAAAAAACAGCATCCATGTGGAGTGAATGAATGGGAGATTATTCGAACCGGAGCGGACTTTAGATTGAAGTGCAGAGGTTGTGGACATCAGGTGATGCTTGCAAGAAAGATAGTCGAAAAAAGTTTTCGTGGATTGATAGAAAATGTTTGACTTTGTATATATTCTTGTGGTATAATTTCAATCTGTGGTGTATAACACAACAATTTTCCTTGTTCTTCCATATTAGAGGAAGGGCCAGAGACCATAAGGAGGTGCATAAGACATGAACAAGTATGAATTAGCGTTAGTTGTCAGTGCAAAGATCGAAGACGACGCTAGAACAGATGCTGTTGAGAAAGCAAAAGAGTTAATTGCTAAGTTTGGCGGTAATGTTACTAACGTTGAGGACGCTGGTAAGAAGAGATTAGCTTACGAGATCCAGAAGATGAAAGAAGGATTTTATTACTTCATCCAATTCGATGCGGAATCTGATGTTCCAGCACAGGTAGAAGCTCAAGTTCGTATTATGGAGCCTGTCATCAGATACCTATGCGTTAGACAGGACGCGTAACGAATAGGAGGAATCCATATGAATAAAGTAATCTTAATGGGACGCTTAACGAGAGATCCAGAAGTGCGTTATTCTCAGGGCGAGAATAATACAGCAGTTGCAAGATATACATTAGCTGTTGATCGTAGATTTCAGAGAAATGGAGATCAGACAGCAGATTTCATTCCATGTGTAGCATTTTCTCGGCAGGCAGAGTTTGCAGAGAAGTGGTTGAAACAGGGTACAAAGATTTGTATAACTGGTAGAATCCAGACAGGAAGCTATACGAATAAGGATGGAGTGAAAGTATATACAACCGATATCATTGTAGAAGAGCAGGAATTTGCAGAGAGCAAGAATGCTGCGGCTGGCAATGGTGAGATGAATTTCTCAGGTGGCGAACGACCAACTCCAAGTGCTGCTAGTGGCGATGGATTTATGAATATTCCTGCTGGCATTGAGGAGGAGCTCCCATTTCAGTAAAATAGGAGGAAATGAAAATGGCATATAATAAATCAGATAAGCCAGAGCGTAGTGATGCTCCGATGAAGAGAAGAACAATCCGCAGAAGAAAGAAAGTTTGCGTATTCTGTGCAGATGAGAATAACTTAATCGATTACAAAGATGTGAATAAGTTAAAGAGATATATTTCTGAAAGAGGTAAGATTCTTCCTAGAAGAATTACTGGTAACTGTGCTAAGCATCAGAGAGCTTTAACAGTTGCAATCAAGAGAGCACGTCACATTGCTTTAATGCCTTACGTAGTAGAGTAATTAGAGACTATGAACAGACTATCATCATTTCGAGTGATGATAGTCTGAATATAGATAAAGAACGGAATATCCGTTATAGAATTGAATATATGCTTCCCTGGCTCAGTTGGTAGAGCAACGCATTCGTAATGCGTAGGTCGTGGGTTCGAGTCCCATGGGGAGCTTTTAGGATAATATCCTCTAGGCAATTTAATTGTTTAGAGGATTTTTTTTCTTTTAATAAATAGAATGTGCCAGACTGCATAAGTTTTATACGGTGAAGGTTGTAGAAAACAGGACGAGTGTGGTAAAATGAAAACGGAATTCTGTATAAAAGAATTGACAAAATATAGTAAGTGAGATAACATGAAAATGATATGTTCAATGGATGCTATATATGTAAAGTTATTATGAACTTTACTTATTTAATATAGAGCAGATGAACATATTCGAACGGTGTAAAGGAGAGATGACATGAGCAAGTATACAAAACAGGATATTATGCGTTTGGTGGAAGAGGAAGACATTGAGTTTATCCGTCTTCAATTTACAGATATGTTTGGAACTCTTAAGAATGTGGCAATTACCGCCAGCCAGTTAGAAAAGGCTCTGGATAATAAATGTATGTTTGATGGCTCATCCATTGAAGGATTTGTGAGGATAGATGAATCAGATATGTATTTGTATCCGGATTTGAATACATTTGAGATATTCCCATGGAGACCGCAGCACGGCAAGGTTGCCAGAATGATCTGCGATGTATATCGTCCAAATGGAACGCCGTTTGAGGGTGATCCTCGGTATATCTTGAAGAAGGTATTAAGAGAAGCAGCTGATATGGGTTATACATTTAATGCGGGACCGGAATGTGAATTCTTCTTATTCCATACAGATGATGAAGGAAGACCGACAACGATCAGTCATGAGAAGGCGGGATATTTTGATATTTCTCCGTTGGATTTAGGGGAAAATGCAAGACGCGATATCATTTTGACATTGGAGGATATGGGCTTTGAGATTGAGGCATCCCACCATGAGGTTGCTCCGGCTCAGCATGAGATTGACTTCAAATATACGAATGCATTGAAGGCAGCAGATAATATGATGACATTTAAGCTGGTTGTCAAGACTATTGCCAAGAGACACGGACTATTTGCAAGCTTTATGCCAAAGCCGGTATATGGTGTGTGCGGTTCTGGTTTACATATCAATATGTCATTATGTAAGGATGGAGTGAATATATTCAATGATCATAATGCTCCGAATGGTGTCAGCAAGGAGGCATATCAATTTATTGCCGGTTTAATGAAACATATGAAGGGAATGACATTAGTTGCTAATCCAATTGTGAATTCATATAAGCGTCTGATTCCGGGATATGAGGCACCGGTATATATTACATGGTCAGAGGGCAATCGTAGTCCGTTGATCCGGATTCCATCCACAAGAGGAACCAATATGCGTATTGAACTTCGTTCACCAGATCCGGCAGCTAACCCATATTTATTATTGGCTTCTTGTCTGGCTGCAGGTTTAGACGGTATTAAGAATGAACTGCCAATTCCGGAAAGTATCGAAGGTAATATATATGAGATGTCCAAGCAGGAATTAGAGAAGCGAGGCATTGAAGCGATTCCTTCTAATCTGAGTAAGGCATGTCATTACTTTGAGGATGATGCATTTATGAAACAGGTGTTAGGAGAGCATGTGCATGCCAAATATTTAGATGCCAAACGAAAAGAATGGAACCGTTTCCGCGAGCAGGTTACAGAGTGGGAAATAGACGAGTACTTGTATAAGATATAGTGAGCGTTCGCGCATAGGTGCACGAAGTGCGGGTTCATGATATAATAGGAGGAAGAACGTGATAAGCGTAATCGTAGTATTCCCTAAGCTGGAAGAAGCTAGAAGTATTAAGAATCTGCTGGTGAGGAATGGTGTCGATGTGATTGCTGCATGTACAACAGGAGCACAGGTGATTAATCTGGTAGATGATCTGGATTATGGTATTGTAGTGAGTGGATACAAGTTTGTTGATATGATGTATAGTGAGTTGGTAGAGTGTTTACCGGATACATTTAATATGCTGTTAGTGGCTTCACAAAGATATTATGCAGAATGCAGTATGAGTGATATAGTCTGTCTTTCGATGCCAATCAAAGCGGCAGATCTGGTTGATACAGTCAACTTGATGTATGATAAGCTGTATTATCAGATGAAACGCGCCAAGTCCAAACCAGCGGTGCGTACCGAAGAAGAGAAACAGGTTATTACGCATGCCAAGCTGATGCTGATGCAGCAAAAGGGAATGACAGAAGAAGAGGCACATAAATATTTGCAGAAGAAGAGCATGGATAATGGAACGAATATGGTAGAGACGGCTCATATGATATTAGATGTATTTTAGTATAAAAGGAGAATATAGATGAGATTTACAAAGATGCAGGGATTGGGAAATGATTATGTGTATGTGAATTGTTTCCAGGAGAATGTAGAAAATCCTTCCGAGGTTGCGATCAAAGTAAGTGATCGCCATTTTGGAATCGGGTCAGATGGCTTGATATTAATTAAGCCTTCTGAGGTTGCAGATTTCCGAATGGATATGTATAATGCAGATGGTTCTCAGGCAGAGATGTGTGGAAATGGAATCCGTTGTGTGGCAAAATATGTATACGATTATGGATTGACAGATCAGACAGAGATATCAGTTGAGACATTAGCTGGGATCAAATATCTTAAGCTGCAGATAGAGGATGGTAAGGTGGCACGTATTACGGTGAATATGGGACAGCCGGAATTGAATCCTATTAAGATACCGGTAAAGGCAGAGGGAGAACAGGTTGTGGATGAGCCGATCGAGGTGAATGGTACAACATATAAGATGACCTGTGTATCTATGGGGAATCCACATTGTATTGTATTTGTAGAGGATACTGCGAGCTTCCCGTTAGAAGAGATTGGACCGATGTTTGAGAATCATGCGAGATTTCCGAAGCGTGTGAATACGGAATTTATACAGATTCTGAACCGGAATGAAGTAAATATGCGTGTATGGGAGCGGGGCTCTGGTGAGACACTTGCCTGTGGTACAGGAGCCTGTGCGAGTGCAGTTGCGTGTGTTTTGAATGGATTAACGGACAATGAGATCACGCTGCATTTATTAGGTGGTGATCTGATCGTACGCTGGGATCAGGAAGAGAATCTGGTATATATGACAGGACCTGCAAAGGTTGTGTTTGATGGCGAGATTACAATGTAGAGAATATTACATCTTGCGGAGGGAATGTGGAAGATTCCTGCAAAGTGTAAGTGCTATATTACATAAATGAAATAACATAAAGGAGGATGTCATGTTTAAAGTTAATGACAATTATTTAAAATTACCAGGTAGTTACTTATTTTCCACTATTGGAAAAAAGGTGAGAGAGTATAAAGCAGCCAATCCGGATAAGGAGATTATTTCATTAGGAATTGGTGATGTTACGCAGCCGTTGGCACCAGCAATTATTGATAGCTTGCATAAGGCAGTGGATGAGATGGCAGTGAAAGAGACGTTCCACGGATATGCACCGGATCTGGGTTATGAGTTTTTGAGAAGTGCAATTGCAAAGAATGACTATGCTGATAGAGGTGCAGACATTGCAATTGATGAGATCTTTGTAAGTGATGGAGCAAAATGTGACTCTGGTAACATTCAGGAGATTTTTGCGATTGATAATAAGATTGCGGTATGTGATCCGGTATATCCGGTTTACGTGGATACGAATGCAATGGCTGGCAGAACGGGAGATTACAACAAGGAGACTGAGCTTTGGAGTAATGTAATCTATATGCCATGTAAGGAAGAGAATGGATTTGCACCGGAATTGCCAGATGAGACACCGGATATTATCTATCTGTGTTTCCCGAATAATCCAACGGGAGCAACGATTAAGAAAGATCAGCTTCAGAAGTGGGTAGATTATGCGAATAAAGTAGGTGCTGTTATCATATATGATGCTGCTTATGAGGCATATATCAGCGAAGAGGATGTTCCGCATACGATCTATGAGTGTGAGGGAGCAAAGACATGTGCAATTGAGTTAAAGAGTTTTTCAAAGAATGCAGGATTTACAGGAACCCGTCTTGGATATACTGTGATTCCGAAAGAGTTAAAGGCGAGTGATGGCACATCGCTTAATGCGTTATGGGCAAGACGTCATGGAACGAAGTACAATGGTGCACCATACATTATTCAGCGTGCAGGCGAGGCAGTATATTCAGACGCTGGTAAGAAGCAGACAGCAGAGCAGATTGCATACTATATGAATAATGCCAAGGTCATTAAGGAAGGTTTGAAAGAAGCAGGATTTTCAGTATCAGGCGGAGTTAATGCACCATATATCTGGCTAAAGACACCACAGGGTATGACTTCCTGGGAGTTCTTTGATCATTTATTGACGAATGCTAATGTAGTAGGTACGCCAGGATCTGGATTTGGACCAAGTGGAGAAGGATATTTCCGACTGACTGCATTTGGTACATATGAGAATACGTTAGAGGCACTTAAGAGAATTAAAGCATTATAAGGTAGAAATAGCGGATGTTCTTTAAGATGTGAATAAATGGAAATTGATTCACGAAGGCAAGAAATTCTTTCATGCGTCAGATGTGTTGGATGAACGGATTTGCTCTTGCAAAGTGCTATAGTGAGTGGTAAACTGTGTTCATGTGATACATGAACAAAAGTATAGATGTATACAAAAGTAACATGTACTAATGGCGAGGTAGAATGACAAAAGTTTTCTACAAAACAGCCAAGGAAAGGAAGTTTTTTTAATGAGTAAGAATATCGATTGGTCAAGTATTGGATTTGGATATATCGAGACAGATAAGCGTTTCGTATCCAATTACAAGAATGGTGCATGGGATGATGGTGCATTAGTTGAGGATTCCATGGTGACAATTAGCGAGTGTGCTGGTGTGTTACAGTATGCACAGACCTGTTTCGAGGGATTGAAGGCATATACGACAGAGGATGGTCATGTTGTATGTTTCCGGCCAGATCTGAATGCTTCTAGAATGGCAGATTCTTGTAAGCGTCTGGAAATGCCAGTATTCCCAGAGGATAAATTTGTAGAGGCAGTTCAGAAGGTAGTAGAGGCAAATATTGATTATGTTCCACCTTATGGATCAGGAGCAACTTTATATATTCGTCCATATATGTTTGGTAGTAATCCAGTTATTGGTGTTAAGCCGGCAGATGAATATCAGTTCCGTATTTTTGTTACACCAGTAGGTCCTTATTTCAAGGGTGGCGCTAAGCCAATTACGATTCGTGTGTCTGATTTTGACCGTGCAGCACCTCATGGAACGGGTCATATTAAGGCAGGTCTTAACTATGCAATGAGTTTGCATGCAATCGTAGATGCACATAATCAGGGATATTCAGAGAATATGTACTTAGATCCTGCAACCAGAACGAAAGTAGAAGAGACAGGTGGAGCAAACTTCATGTTCATCACCAAGGATGGCAAGTTCGTTACTCCAAAGTCAGACAGTATCTTACCTTCTATTACACGTCGTTCCTTAATGGTTGTTGCAGAGAAGTATTTAGGTTTGACGGTAGAGCATAGAGAAGTATACTTCGATGAGTTGAAGGATTTTGCTGAGTGTGGTCTTTGTGGTACTGCAGCAGTAATCTCACCAGTTGGTAAGATTGTAGATCATGGAAAAGAGATCTGCTTCCCAAGTGGAATGGATGAGATGGGACCTGTTACGAAGAAGTTGTATGATACTTTAACAGGTATCCAGATGGGTCGTATCGAAGCTCCAGAAGGATGGATTAAGACAATTCGTTAATATAGAAATAAGATGAATTATATGAAGCTGTCATATTGATGCGGATAGAATGCATCGATATGGCAGCTTTTTCTGTGGAAAATATTTTTGGTACAAGGGGATATTCTGTAGCGAAATGCCTGATAAAATGGATATTCTACTGATGGTCGATTGTGTTTCTTTGGGAATATGGTAGGATAAAATAGGCGATAAATGTCACACACATATTTTGGAGGATAAGATGGATAAGGAGAAATTTGGTCATTTTGTGTCAGCACTTCGAAAAGAAAAAGGGATGACGCAAAAGGATTTTGCAGAGAAACTGTTTCTGACAGATAAAGCAGTGTCGAAATGGGAAAGGGGGTTAAGCTTTCCAGATATATCATTGTTAGAACCGATTGCAGAGATATTAGATGTTACGGTTTTGGAATTGCTGCAAGGGGAACGGATATTAGAAGAGGAAGCGGTAATGCCAGTGGAAGAAGTACAGAAAATGATGGATGAATCGCTCAGTATTTCTGATGAGGAGATCAATCGCAAGCATGCAAGGAGTAAATCTATTATTTTGCTATGCTGTGTGATCATATTATTCTGTATATCCGTTGCTTTGAATATACGAAATCTTGCAAATAATGGAAGAACGCAGGTTCTACAGACAGATCATGCTGCTTATGAAACCCGCATGGATGACAATGGGAAAACAGTTTTTACAGATCCCGACAGAGCCTTACAACAGATGATCATGGATTGTAAGCAGGGTAAATGGAAAGAAATGGAGAACTATTTGGTGATATTAGAAGATAGTCAGAAGGAAGGTGAGAAAAAATGATTGCAATTATATATATAATTTTACTGCTGACTGTATTACTGCCGGGAGCAAAGATTGCGGGAACAGGAACATTGGTGGAACAACCATTTTCTGCCATTGATAGTAAGGAAATACAGGGATTCTTTGCACTATGTATTTTGGTGCATCATGTGTCGCTACGGGTACGTTTTTTTGATCATTATTCTGGGGATATGGTATTTTTTGAAGATATTGGTACCTTATTAGTTGGTTTTTTCTTCCTGTGTTCTGGATATGGATTATATGTAAGTTTTCAAAATAAGGAACATTACCTGGATACGTTTATGAAACGACGTGTGGTAACCGTTATGGTTCCGTTCTTTATATGCAATTATGCATATATGTTTACAGCATTGATGTTAGGACACCAATTTACAACAAAAGAGTTAGTGGCATCCTTTTTTGGATTCCGTTTATTAAATGATCACATGTGGTTTGCAGTTGAGATTATGATCATTTATCTACTGTTCTATATTACGTTCCGGTATGTGAAGAAAGATGTATGGAGATTCCTCTTAATTGGTTGCATGCTTCTTGTTATGTGCATAATCAGTTTTCTGTTAGGACATGATCCAACGGAGGATAATTTAGCATATACCTGGTTTCGTGGGGAATGGTGGTATAATACAACGCCACTATTCTTTGCAGGATTGCTGATGGGAAAGTTCCGGACGCAGCTTATCCGGTGGGTAAGAAAGTATTATAAGGTATTGTTTCCGGTTGTGGTTGTTGCATTTATTGGTTTTTATAAGGCAACCATGTATATGATACAGGTAAAAGGCGGGTATTGGACAGAAACAGAGTTAGATCCTGCATATGGCAACAAATTATGTACATTGGCGGTGCAGGTTCCCATGGTAGCTGCATTTGAGGTTCTGGTAGTATTGATCATGCTAAAGGTTCGTTTTCAGAATGTGGTATTGCGTTTTTTAGGCACCATATCACTGGAAATGATATTGTTGGAAAATGTTTTTATGTTATACTTTAGTGAGAGAGAGATACAGTTAAATGTACATGTATATTGTATGATTGTAATTGCCTGCACGATCGGAATTGCAACGGGGATTAACTGGATCAAGCAATTGATTTTAGAAAAAAAATAAGGATTCTACAGACAGTAGAATGACGGAAAATGGTATTTTCTACCGCTGGTCGGTTGTGAAAATACCATTTTTTTGTGATGATGAATGCGGAACGAAAAAGTTCCCTCCAAAATGCGTGTCTGGCAGAATGTGTGTGAAATATGTGTGTGGATTTCTTCTTCATGACAGACACAAAAAATAAACTATAATAAAAGGAGGTTTTTTCAATGAAAAAATTCAAAAAAACAATGGTATTGTCACTTGCCATGACAATGGGGTTATCGCTGGTAGCTTGTGGAGGTTCTTCAGATGATACTACAACACAGGAAAAGGCAGCTGACAGTGGGGATGATACCACCCCGGCAACCGAACAGGTTGCAGACTTTGAGATGCCGGCAGAGGACGGAGAGAAGATCTATGTATATTCATGGAACACAGAGCTTGGTGATGGTCTGCTCAAAGATTTTAAGGATAAATATCCTCAGTATGCAGATCAGGTAGAATATGTAAACATGGGTGTGCAGGGAACAGATCCGGAATATCAGACCCAGATTGATGCACAGCTTCAGGCTGGTTTGGGAGCAGAGAAATACCCATCTATTATTGCAGCAGATAATGATGTTGCACTTCATTGGGTACAGTCAGATTATACGCTTAACTTAGCAGATATCGGAGTAGGTGGAGATGATACTGCACAGATGTATCAGTATACTTTGGATTATGCAACATATAATGGAAGTTTGAAAGCACTTTCATGGCAGGCAACTCCTGGTGTTGTATGTTATAGAACGGATATTGCAGAAGAAGTGTTAGGTGCTAGCGATAGAGACACGGTTCAGGCTGCAATTGCAGACTGGGATAAGTTCTTTGAGACAGCAGATAAGATGAAGGCTGCTGGATATAAGATGGTTTCTGGACCGGATGATATTAAGTATCCGCTTGCGGATTCTAAGAAGTCTCCATGGGTACAAGATGATAAGTTGAATATTGATTCCTGGGTAAATACTTATTTAGAGTATTCTAAGAAGTTATATGACAATGATTATACAAATAAGACTGCTATGTGGTCAGATGCATGGACAGCTAACATGGATAAAGATGTATTCTGCTATTTTGGTACAACCTGGTTCTTATATTGGTCATTATTACCAGATAATGCAGATGGTACAAATGACGCACAGCATGCGGAAGATTACAACATCACAACTGGTCCGGCAAGTTATCATTGGGGCGGTACTTATCTTTCTGTTGGAAAGGATTGTCCAAACACAGCATTAGCAGCATTGATCTTAAAAACAATCTGCTGTGACACGGATATATTACAGGCACATTGTGAAAGCACACTTGATTTTGTGAATAATAAAGAAGCAGTTCATAACTTAATTGCAGCAGGTAAGGGTTCATCTAAAAAATGTGGTGGAGATAATCCATTGGATGCATTTGATAAGGCAGCAGAAGGAATCTCACTTCCATATGCAACACCATATGATGCGATTTTTAATGGATATGTAGATACTGCTTCACAGGCATATAATTCTGGCGAACTGAAGTCAGTAGACGAAGCAATCCAGAACGTGAAAGATCAGGTTGCAGATGGTTATAATTATATTACCATAGAGTAATTTTGGTATCTTCTCAATCATTTTCTCATATGGTATTATCAAGACAGGTTAAGGTATATAAACTTTATAGTTTACCTGATATCTAGTTTTGAAATATAAAATAGTGAGCAAAGCACATAGCATCTTGCAAACTTAAATGTGAGAAAATGTGGAGAGATCAGATATGAAAGTAGTAGATATGCATTGCGATACGATCACAGAGCTTTGGGGAAAACAGGAGAATGGAATACAGACCGGATTGCGGAAGAATGATCAGATGGTCAATCTGGAGCGATTAACAAAGGGTGGCTATCTTCTTCAGAATTTTGCAATCTTTGTGGAACAACAGCCGGGTATCAGTAGCTTTGACAAGGCACAACAGATCCGGTCTGTCTTTCAAAGAGAAATGAAACAGAATACAGATCGTATTGCAATGGTAACAACCATAAAGGGGATAGAAGAGAATGAGCAGGCAGGAAAACTGTCTGCTCTTCTTACCGTAGAAGGAGGCGAAGCCTGCGAGGGAAGTCTGGAGAAATTGCATGTTCTATATGAACAGGGTGTTCGGATGATGACCCTTACCTGGAACTATCCCAACGAGATTGGATATCCGAATCTGCCGAAACATGCAGTGGGATTTCCGTATGTACCGGATACACAGCATGGTTTAACGCCATTTGGCATCGAGTGTGTGAAGGAAATGGAACGAATCGGGATGATTATAGATGTATCGCACTTGTCGGATGCGGGGTTTTATGATGTGTTACGGTATACGAAAAAACCATTTGTAGCAAGTCATTCCAATGCGCGGGCAGTATGCCCATGGGTGAGGAACCTGACGGATGACATGATTCGAAAACTGGCGGATAGAGGTGGTGTGACAGGACTTAATTTCTGTGGAGATTTTCTGTTAGATCCATTTGCAGATTGTAACTCAAGAGAACAGATTGATAAGAAGGTACAGAATGCAGAATATAAAGGATATCATGCGTTAGCCGGAAGCCAGGCAACTTTTGCGGATATTGTCCGGCACGCACGCCACATGATCAATGTAGGCGGCATAGAATGCATTGGGTTAGGAAGTGACTTTGATGGAATTCCGGACTATCCGGGGTGTCCGAGAGCAGACCGCATGGATGATCTGGCAGAAGCATTTCATGATGCAGGATTCACACCGGTTGAGATTGAGCATATCTTCTATCGGAATGTACTGCGGTTATACCATGAAATTTTCCCCCTTGCACAGCGTAAGTGAAGACGGACGCGCATGTTTGGGTTGTGAACCCGGCTTTGGGCGGTGTCATATTGCAGCAGGCACACTTGCGTTACGGGCT
>CACWQE010000063.1 GCA_902762905.1 uncultured Lachnospiraceae bacterium
TTTTCGAGCCTAGTACCGCTGCGAGTGATGAGTAGCGAGAGCGTGCCTGCTATGATATGTTATATCCCAAACAACCGATTCATAACCTGAATGTTTCGCACGTCCGTTCCCTTACGCTGTGCAAGGGTGTTGATTGTTCTTTGGGGAGTAGAACGTTTCATAAAGATCCATCTTCCGGTCTTCGCGGAACGGATACTGCCGGCGAACTTCATGCACAACATCCGGATCAACATCAATGGTGAGAAGTTCTGCCTTACTATGTGCTTTTGTCATTCGCTCTCCTAACGGATCAAAGGCCATTGAGCTCTCCACATATTCTAATCCATTGCCACGCCCTACCCTGTTGACACCCACTACATAGCATTGATTCTCGATCGCACGGGCACGCAGCAAAGTCTCCCAATGAAGCACACGTTCTTTTGGCCAGTTGGCAATGACTAAAATCACATCCGTCTGATCTGCTACCGCCTGAAATATCTCTGGGAACCGCAGATCATAACACACAAATCCAGACAGACAAACATCCTGCAGATTGGTCGTCTTCACTTCATGACCTCCAATATAATGTTTCCCTTCTTCTCCATAATTAAACGGGTGGATCTTATCGTAATCATAGATGATCCGTCCCTTAGATACGATCATCAGCTTATTATAATATTCCTCTCCAAAGTCCTCTACAAATCCAAATGCAACCGCCATTTCATACTTGCGCGAGCAATCTTTAAAGAACTGCAACGTCTCTGAAAACAGCATCTCTTCCCCTGCAAATGCCGTATTCATTGTAAAGCCTGTAAGTGTCATCTCCGGGAACACAAGAAGCTCCACGTCCTGTTGCTTTGCCTGTTCCATTAACTTTGTGACCTTCACCATGTTCTTCGCTTTGTTCTCCCAAACAATGTCCATCTGTGTTAATCCAACTTTCATACACCAGCCTCCTATCCTTCTCCTATCGTAACACTACTTATCATTATATTCGTTCCATGTGTCTTTTATGTGTGTTTTTCCCCTTTTTCCATATATTCCGGAAATGTGATCACCACTTTGAACAGATCTCCATCCAATATGATCTCAAACTGTCCATTCTGCAACCGGGTAAGATCTCTTGCGATGGAAAGTCCCAATCCGCTTCCTTCTGTACTTCTTGCGGAATCACCTCGTGTAAACCGCTCCATCAACTCCTCGACACTAATATTTAACTCTGCCGCCGATATATTCTTCAAAGTAAATGTCGCCACATGCCCGCTACACACAAGATCTGCATACACCCGGGTTCCTTCCATAGAATATTTGTATGCATTTTGCAATATATTTTCCATCACCCGGAACAATCTTCTTCCATCTGCTAAAATCATCACAGTCTGTTCTGGACAGGATGCAACCAGCGTCAGATTCCGTTTCTTATATTTGTCTTCAAACTCCCCAATACTCTGCTTCATCAATTCATCCAACGCAAGCGGCATCATCTCTAATTCAATATTGCCAGAGGTTGCTTTTGCTGCTTCCACCAGATCTTCGGTCAAATGTTTCAATCGCTGTGCCTTCCCATCTAACACCTCAACATAATGCTTCGCTTCCGATGTCGGCATCTCCTGTTCTTTTAACAGATTGATATAATTAATAATAGAAGTCAACGGTGTTTTCAGATCGTGGGAAACATTTGTGATCAATTCTGTCCGCATTCTCTCATCTTTCAAGGATTTCTCTACCGCTGTCTGCAAACCGTCATTGATATGTTGCAATCCTTTCGCTAATTCCTGAAACAACCGGGTACGTTCCTTGATCATTTCTGCCTTCTTCAGTTCCCCACTTTGCATAAGATTCATTGCGTCAAGCAATCGTTTTCCATCTGTCAAAATTCGTCGTATGCCAATCACTGCGGCAATCTGTATCCCCACAAAACCTAACAACAGCAGTGTATAGATCCATGCATATTCTCCATCCCACGATGCATATACAAATATAAATATGCCATTACACACCATATAAAGACCGGTTGCAAGCATAATCCGTTCGATACCATTTAATGCATTCCGTTTTATCTTAGAATGTTGTATTGCTTTGCGTATCCAGGAATTCCCAATCAGATTCCCTCTCTTTATTCTATGGTTAATACCATTTACCAATAAGAGAACAATCACTCCCAGCAACAACCAGCTGCCTGCCGTTATATATGCACTTTCCCATAAAGAACGACTTTGCCCTTCTACAAAATAATTACACCATGCATATACAACCAGTCCCGCACATGCAATTCCAAAAAGATACAGAACACACCACAATTCAATCGGAATTCGATCTGCTACCCCTGACCGGTTTGTCTGCGTCTTGTCTCCACATTTTTTCTCTAAGCGAATCCCATAGACCGCCTGCACAATGACAAGAATCAGGCATAGGATCATTCCTGCTTCTAATGCCCCACCATATGTTTTATAAAATGAATATAATGCCAGTCCACTTACCACTTTGCTCTCGTTTGTTTCACTGGCTTCTTTGGCATTGATTCCTATCCGAATTTCGATATTCGACGGAAGCTGATCTACCAATGCCGCAATATCACTATCTTTTAGCAGTCTTGCAATCGGGTAAGCACTATGTGTTTCCTGTGATACACCATTTTCGATCAGGTAATTCTCCGACGCTTCTTTGATCTGTTTCACACTTTCTACATTAGAATAAATCTGCGAGTTAACCATTATCCGAAACAAAAATGCATTGTTATTTACAAAGGTATTTTTTGCTTCATCCACAGCTATTTGCTTCTCTGCTTCCTTTGTAAATATCTCCTGCACCGTATAATTTTTTGCCCACGTCATCGGAATCAGCATACTATCGGTATTCCCGGTTGTTGCTTTGTACTTTGCGATCAGCGAGAGCAGTTCGTCTACACTGTATATATACTCATCCTCACACTTGAAATAATTATTCCACGGTGTATATAACATCTGTGTCGATGGCTCATACACCAGATACCCTACCCGGTCAAGATCTGGAAATTGTCCCGTCGTATATACCCTTGTTTCCTCATCTCCATTTTGCTCTCCTTTTGCTACCATAGAATACGAATAGTACGAATTATCAGAAGCTGAATCCGTCTTTTGTATATCAGTATCCTCTGATTTCTGAATATCTGTAAACAGGAAGATCGCATCCTCTGGAAACCGGCTCGATACACAATAATCTGTGTTCCGGTATCCCCGCAGAGCAAACAGATTAAGCATCGTATCCTTGGTCAGATAAAGATAAGCATTCTTATTCTTATTGCTGGAAAGTAACGCATATGCCTTATTGTAATAACAGAACAGTCCATCCAATGCTCTGGTCTCACTTCCAATATACTTCTCATATACATTTAAGGCTGCTAACGTAGTCGGCATCTCTTCCCGTTCGTAAGCATTCTTCACCAGAGACATATCATAATCATACACATGTGCATTCTCTCCAATCTCAATCACGGAGAATTTACCTACACCTTTATCCCAATATCCCGTCTTTGCATCATTTAATACTTTTCCGACATCCTGTTTTAAGGCATTCTCAAAATATGCCGTAGTATAATATCCCTGTTCCGGATCCCACAAGATCCCGGTTCCAAACTGCTCTACAATGTATGCTATTGCTCCAAATGCTCCCATTCCAAGTGCAAAAGTGAGCAGACAAAGACCTGTTCTTATCAGCCTGCTTAAATGGTCACGATGCACAGCTTCTTTTTCCCGTATACGATTCTTCACCTCACCTCCTCCTTTCCATCATTTCTTTCCGACCATTCGATAACCCACACCCCAGATTACCTTGATATAATCCGGGTTTTTCGGATCAATCTCTATCTTCTCACGGATTCTTCGAATATGCACCGACACAATATTATCCGTTGCATAGGCATCCTCATCCCATATCCGCTCATAAATCTGCGCTGACGAAAATACCATCCCCACATTTTCCATAAATAATTTGAGAATTCGGAATTCTGTCGGCGTGAACTTCTTCACTTCCCCTTCTACCGTAACCAGCTGTTGTTCTATATCCATCGTAATTCCGCCATTAATCAGCAGATTTCCACCAGACTCTGCCATTCCCCCAAGCTGTGTATATCTCCGAAGCTGCGACTTTACCCTTGCCACTAATTCTAATGGATTAAATGGTTTTGTTATGTAATCATCTGCACCGACATTTAATCCCAGAATCTTATCTGCGTCCTCGGACTTTGCAGATAACAGGATGACCGGAATCGAACTGTATTCCCGAAGCTTCAGTAATGCCTGTATCCCATCCATCTCCGGCATCATAATATCTAAAATGATAAGCTGCATCTGTTCCCTTCTTAATGTGTCCAGTGCTTCTTTTCCATTGTATGCCGCTATAACGGAATATCCCTCTTTCTCTAAATAAATGGTAATCGCTTCTACAATCTCTCTATCATCATCACATACTAATATCTTCATGTCTTCTCCCCTTACGTTGATTGCACATTTTTCCTATAGATACATTTTAACAGATTTTTCTTACAATAATTATGAAGAATTTCTTACAAAAATTTTTATATAAGAAAAGAGAGCCAGATATTAATCTGACCCTCCTGCTATCCTCTACAGCTTATCATCACAATTACATTTCCTATGTTGAAACTATCTTATGGCTCCTTAACTATTATTCAATATATTACTGATTTCGCTCTTTAATTCCGGCAAATCAATCTGAATGGTATCCCATGCCGATTGATAATCCAGATTCGAATACTAGTGTGCAAAGATATCTCTTATTCCACACCATTGTTTCCATGGTATCATTACATTCTCTTCTCTTAATTCATCCGAAACAAGTTTGCATAACTCTCCAATCTGAAGAACACACATACAACAAGCATTTGTATAAACAGAGTTATTAACAAACTTTTCATAGTTATTGTGAAACATCTGACAAGCTTCCTCTGCTTGATTACAATAATCCAATATTTTTTTGAGAATAATAATATCCTTACTCTTCATATAATAATATCTCCGTTCCCTGTATTGCTGATTTAAATGCCTCCTCTATCCCCGTAGTCGTCACTACATCAACAGACCGATTCATTTTCTCCTCTACATCCTGACGAAAACCAGATAACTTCAAAAGTGACATTGGCTTACCCTTTTCAATCAATAAATCAATATCACTATCTTCATTCGCTGTACCCTTTGCAAATGAACCAAAAAGATATATTCTTTTTAATCCATATTCCAAAGCAATCGGTTGTATAATAGCTTTAATTGCATCAATTTCAGGCATATATACCAATCTCCCTTCTACTATATTTCCCTAAATAATTATGTTTCTATTATTTTACCACAGTTCTGAAAGAAAAAATACCCCAGAAAGAAAAAGGCTGCATATCACTATGCAACCTTTTCTTACCATATATTACATTATCTCGTAAGACTCAATCGAACAAGCGCACGCTTTAACGCTAACTCTGCCCGGTCTAAGTCTCCGCTTCCTTCTTCAATTCTTCGCTTTGCACGAATCTCTGCTTCCTTTGCACGGTTCGCATCAATCTCATCCGGCCATTCCACACTCTCTGCAAGAATGGTAACTTCCTCCTTCAGAATCTGGATAAAGCCTGACATCAATGCTGCTTCTTTCACGGTATCACCTTCATGGATACGAAGGACTCCCGGTGCAATGATCGCAGTAAGAGGAATATGCTGCGGGTAAATACCCATATCACCCTCTGTTGTGGTGAATTCCAAAAATGTGGTATCGCCCTCGTAAAAGATACGCTCCGGCGCCACAATTTTCAATTTCATAGTATCTGCCATGCGTATTCACCCTCTCTTATTTCACCTTTGCAAGTACATCATCGATACTTCCGGCATTTAAGAAATAACCTTCTGGAATGTCATCATGCTTACCTTCAATAATCTCCTTAAATCCGCGGATCGTCTCAGATACAGGTACATACTTACCACTTGTTCCGGTAAACTGCTCAGCAACGAAGAATGGCTGTGACAGGAATCTCTGTACCTTTCTGGCACGGGATACAACAAGCTTATCTTCTTCGGATAATTCGTCCATACCAAGAATTGCAATGATATCCTGCAGTTCTTTGTACTTCTGCAAGATCTCCTGCACGCCACGGGCAACTTCATAATGCTCCTCACCGACAATCTTAGGGTCTAAGATTCTCGAAGTAGACTCTAACGGATCTACCGCAGGATAAATACCTAACTCTACGATGGAACGGGAAAGTACGGTCGTTGCATCCAAGTGAGCAAATGTTGTAGCCGGTGCCGGGTCTGTCAAGTCGTCCGCAGGCACATATACTGCCTGAACAGATGTGATAGAACCGTTCTTTGTAGATGTAATTCTCTCCTGTAATGCACCCATCTCTGTCTGCAATGTTGGCTGGTAACCAACGGCAGAAGGTACACGTCCAAGTAACGCAGACACCTCAGAACCAGCCTGTGTGAAACGGAAAATGTTATCAATGAATAACAACACGTCCTTACCACCCTGGTCACGGAAGTACTCTGCCATCGTAAGTCCGGTAAGGCCAACTCGCATTCTTGCTCCAGGCGGCTCGTTCATCTGACCAAACACCATGGTCGTCTTATTGATAACGCCGGATTCTGTCATCTCATTATATAAGTCATTACCCTCACGGGTACGCTCTCCAACACCGGTAAATACAGAATATCCACCATGCTCGGTTGCAATATTACGGATCAGCTCCTGAATCAATACGGTCTTACCTACTCCGGCACCACCAAACAGACCGATCTTACCACCCTTCTGGTATGGGCAAAGTAAGTCAACGACCTTGATTCCTGTCTCTAATATCTCTGTATCCGTTGCCTGCTCTGAGAACTCCGGTGCTTTCCGGTGAATCGGAAAATGTTCCTTACACTCTGGAGCCGGCTTATTGTCGATTGGCTCACCTAACACATTGAACATACGACCCAATGTATTCTCACCAACCGGCACAGTAATCGGGGCACCTGTCGCTACCGCTTCCATACCACGAACCAGACCATCGGTTGGTCCCATGGCAATACACTTCACGGTATCGTCTCCTAAGTGCTGGGAAACCTCTACGGTTAATTTCCCACCATCCTTGGTTGCAATCGTAATGGCATCATTGATCTCAGGAAGTTTGCCTTCGCTGAACTTGATATCCAATACGGCACCAATGATCTGGGTAATCTTACCGACATTCTTTTCTGCCATATTCTATCTCCTTCTACTCTTCTTCTATGATATCGCCTCTGCACCTGCGATAATCTCGGTAAGCTCCTGCGTGATGGAGCTCTGTCTCGCACGGTTATACTTCAGCGACAGATCGTCAATCATATCTTCCGCATTCTTGGTTGCCGAATCCATTGCCTGCATTCTGGCACCATTTTCACTGGCGATTGCCTCAACGAATGCGCCATAGATTATGTTATTCATATACTTTGGAATGATCATGTCAAGAGCCTCATCCGCTTCCGGCTCAAAATTCATAAGGGTAAGCGTATCGATCTCAACATCCTTCATGATCTCCTCCACACTGATTGGCAATAATTTGATAAGCTTTGGCTCATGCACTACCGTATTCTTGAATCCGGTATATGCAAGATAGATCTCACCAACCTCGCCATTCTCATAAGACGCTAACACGTTCTTGCCAATATGGATCGCATCGGCATACAGCGGCTCATTCATCACCTCGGAATAATCCTCGATAATGTGATAACCCTTCCGGCTTAAGCCCTCTAAGCCCTTCTTACCTACTGCATAGATATCCGTATCCTCCGGTGCAAATGCTGCCGTAATCTCTTTGACAATGTTGTTGTTATATCCACCAGCAAGTCCACGGTTTGATGTGATTGCAATCACTGCCTTACGCTTGGAATCGCTCTCCCGCAGATAACGGTGATCGATCGTTCCGGTTCTTGCTAAGATGGAACAGATCGTATCATACAACATGGTGAAATACGGCTTATTGCTCTCTGCCCTGGCTTTCGCTTTCTGGAGCTTTACTGTCGATACCAGTTTCATTGCCTTCGTAATCTGGCCGGTACTGGCAACGCTCTCTTTGCGCCTTTTTATATCTCTCATCGATGCCAAGACATATCACCTCTTTCTTCTATATTCTCATAGCAGATGCAAATTCTTCTGTGCCACATAGACACATTCCTCTTTCCATCTGCTCTCTATAAGTTCTGCGTATGGCTCATTATGCACGCTGACTCTTATATTGGGTGATTGCCTCGTCTAACATCTTTGTAAGCTCATCTGTAAGCTTCTTCTCCTCACGGATCTTCGTAAAGATCTCTGGATACTGTGCATCGACGAACTCAAATAATTCTTTCTCAAAATCAAGAATCTGATCTACCGGAACATCTAAGAGATATCTCTTCGTTGCCGCATAAATGATCACAACCTGACGTTCTACCGGCATTGGCTTATACTGTGGCTGCTTTAACATCTCTTTAATACGTTCACCCTGTGCTAAACGTTCCTTCGTATCGTCATCTAACTCGGAACCAAACTGGGCAAATGCAGCAAGCTCACGATACTGTGCCAACTCGGTACGGATCGGAGACGCAATCTTCTTCATCGCACCGATCTGTGCCGCACCACCTACACGGGATACGGAAAGACCTGCGTTGATCGCCGGCCGGAAACCGGCATTGAACATCTCTGTCTCTAAGTAGATCTGTCCATCTGTAATGGAAATAACGTTGGTTGGAATGTATGCAGATACATCACCAGCCTGTGTCTCAATGATCGGAAGTGCGGTAAGCGAACCTCCACCTAAGGAATCATTTAACCGGGCAGCACGCTCTAACAATCTGGAATGTAAGTAGAATACATCACCCGGATATGCCTCACGTCCCGGCGGACGACGGAGCAGCAGGGAAAGTGTACGGTAAGCAGTCGCATGCTTGCTCAAGTCATCATACACAACCAATACGTCCTCTCCATTCTCCATCCACTCTTCACCAATCGCACAACCTGCGTATGGTGCAATATACTGTAACGGAGCAAGCTCGGATGCGGTGGATGCTACAACCGTTGTATAATCCATTGCTCCATATTCGGTTAAGGACTTCACGATGCTGGCAACGGTTGATGCTTTCTGACCGATTGCAACATAGATACACTTAACGCCCTGTCCCTTCTGGTTAATGATCGTATCAATGGCAATTGCCGTCTTACCTGTCTGACGGTCACCAATGATCAACTCTCTCTGTCCTCTACCAATCGGAACCATGGCATCAATCGCCTTGATACCGGTCTGTAACGGAGTATCTACGGACTGTCTGGAAATAACACCAGATGCCACTCTCTCAATTGGTCTTGTCTTTGTGGTATTGATCGGACCTTTATCGTCAATTGGCTGACCCAATGCATTGACAACTCGTCCAAGCATTGCATCACCTACCGGAACCTCTACTACACGTCCGGTTGTCTTGACGGTATCTCCTTCGCTGATATTCTTGTTTGCACTTAACAGTACCGCACCTACGTTGTCTTCCTCTAAGTTCATTACCATTCCGTAAACGTCCCCAGGGAATTCCAACAACTCACCCTGCATCGCATTCTCCAAGCCATGCACACGGGCAATTCCGTCGGCTACCTGTATTACTGTACCAACTTCGGAGGTCTCTAATTTCTTTGAATAATTCTTAATCTGCTCTTTGATCACAGAACTAATCTCTTCTGGTTTCAAATTCATGGAAAATTAGCACCTTCTCTCTGTTTATAGTCTAACTTTTACTGTATGAGACTTTTCGATAGTTCAGCAATCTGTGTCTTCAGACTGCTATCGACTACGGTATCTGCGACCCGGATCACAAGTCCACCGATCAGCGATGGATCTACCTTGTAATTCCCTTCGATCTGCCGATACTTTGTTGTCTCGATCAGTTTCTGTTCAATTCGTTCTTTCTGCTCCTGCTTTAACTCTACTGCGGAAGAAATGTAGGCAATACCGATTCCCTTTTCTTCCTTGATCGCCGCAATCACATAATCAAATACGGAAAGAAAATCCTTTTGATGACCTTTTAACACCAGCATCGTCATAAGCCCGGTCAGCTCATCTGACACCTTACCGGCATAGATATTCTCGATGACTTTGACTTTCTCTTCTTTCTCGATATTCGGATGAAGCAGAAACTTGCTTAATTCTTCGTTCTCAAGAAACGTCTGCTTTACAAAAAGTACCTCTTCTAATGTGGCATCTAATGACCGATTCTCCATTGCCACTTCAAAAAGTGCACTTCCGTAGGTCTTACTTACCTGCTTAGCCATGTACTACCACCCATTTCTTTCAAAGTATCCTCAATTAAAGCGTCCTGCTTACTCTCATCAATCTGCTGCTCAATGATCTTCGCAGCCATTGCCGTTGCAACCCGTACGATCTCCTTACGCATATCATCGGAAACCTTGCTCTTTTCAAGCTCAATCTCCTGATTGGCACGGGCGATTAACCGATCGGCTTCGGCATTCGCTTCTGCTACGATCTGTTCCTCGCGTTTCTTCGCTTTCTTGCGGGCCTGCTCTAATATCTCTTCTTTCTCTTTGTTGATGGCTTTTAATTTCTCATCATATTCTGCCTTCAATGCCGCTGCATCTTCCCGGTCCTGTTTTGCCGTATCAATATCCGTCCGAATCTTCTCGGTACGATTGTGCAGAATCTTCTGCACCGGCTCGAACAACACCTTAGTAAGGAAAAAGAAGAGGATAAATATGGCAATTCCCTGAATGATCACGTCACTGATTAACTGCGGGCTTAATTCAAATATATGTCCTTCGGTGAGCAGCATTGTCTGCGCACCCATCATTCCTGATAACATACCCATCAAGGAACTATCCTCCTTTCATCAGACTTCGTTGATCCTTACAGTTTCAAGAACTTAGCAAGCATTGGATTACCATACATTAACAGCAATGCAACTACCAGACCATACAGACCGGTTGTCTCGGCTACGGCCTGACCAAGTAACATGGTAGACATGATATCACCCTTTGCACCCGGGTTACGTCCTACTGCTGCAGCACCCTGACCAGCGGCAATACCCTGTCCAATACCAGGTCCGATACCAGCGATCATTGCTAAACCTGCACCAATTGTTGAACATGCTAAAATTAAACCTTCGTTTGTAATGTTTGACATAAACATTTCCTCCATTTTCTTAATATTCTTACCTATTGTGTACCACCAGAATCCCGTCTGGCAGTCGCTCAATCTAACATATTATGCCTCTCCAATCTTATCGGTAATAAATACCATCGTAAGCATTGAGAATACATATGCCTGAATTGCTCCAGAGAACAAGTCAAAGTAGACATGTAAAAATGCCGGAATACCAATCTTGGCAAAGAGTGGTAGCAATCCATAATATAACGCCATCATAACTGTACCAGCCATTACGTTACCAAACAGACGCAGTGACATAGATACCGGTGTGGCGATCTCTCCAATGAGGTTAATCGGGAAGAGAAACCAGATTGGCTGAAACAAACCTGTAAATGCGCCGATCTTATTGTACTTCAGATTGTTATACTGAATCATAACAAATGTGATCAGTGCTAAAGAAAAGGTCGTTCCATAATCTGCTGTTGGCGGTCGAAGTCCAAACAGACCGGATATATTGGATAACAATATATAAAGGAACAATGTTCCCACATAACAGATATACTTTCTGCCATTCTTACCCATGGAAGAATTGACAAAACCTTCCAAAGTCTCAACCGCAAATTCCACTACATTCTGCAGCCCGGTCGGCACTTCCTCGGCATGCATGATCTTCCTACGTGCAACTACTGCAAATATCATGATCGTTGCCATAATCAGAATCATACATACATGTGACGTCGTAATATATACCGTCTGTCCCATGAACTGATATCCAATCAAATGATGGATTGAAAAATCCACTTCTTTATCCGCTGCCAAAAGCATTGGCATCATTCCATACCCCATTCCTTCACCTTCCTTTCTGTCGTATTGTTGTATATGTTCATTTCATCAACAGGAGCGGAAATCTCCGGCAACCGGAAACTTGCGTTCCTGTTGATCCTATTACAACCTGTATCTTACTGTATCACAACCAGCTTCTTCCTTATTGCTTCGTAAGAGTTTCATCCGCTTCGGAATCATTGCTGTCTGCCATGTTCCCATCTGCCTCTTCGCTATCGTCTTCTTCCTCGAATGGTCCCATCGCATCTTCCTTTGTCACAAAATCATCCGGGTACATGCGTTTTAAGAAAAACGGAGCCATCAATGCACCAACCTTCATACCAAGCAAACCAAGCAATACCGTGATAAAGCTTACATGTGGTACCAGCATCGCACCGAGCAGTGCCGCTAACATCAGCACAATACGGAACACCGTCTTCTTCCTCATATATCTAGTTGCATCATCCTGTGGTAAATCCAGGGCATCATCTAATGTCCTTGTCATATGAATAATAAGAATAACCGCCACGACCACTCCAACCAGCAGTCCTAACGTGTATGATAGAATATCTTCAGAAAAAATGATCCCGATAATCTCTACGATTACAGAATATACTCCCATTCCAATTAGTAACCCCGTTAACGTTTCCCTAACCTGATTCATAATTCCCTTCCCTTAAAAATATACCCAAATACTTTATTCCTATTCCCCACATATCCTTTCTGTTATTCACTTCTTCCCTATACCCGGAATACAATTCCTCTGTATCACAATGCATAACAAAAAGTCGAAAAACAAAGCAATATAATTATACTAAGTTTTCCGACAATTGTCTATGAGAAATATGATTTTCATGAACCTTTTCTTTTCCGTTCTGCGAATGAATATATTTTAATTTTACACCGTGTGTTCTCTTATTCTGACTATACTTCCGGCATATATTTCTGCCCCTCCGGTGTCATGGCAAGCCCACCCTTGCCCGTCTCTTTGATGCAGGAAGGCATCGCAACCCCGATACTTCGCATCGCATCGATCACTTCATCCGGCGGAATCTTAGACCGTACCCCGGCAAGTGCCATATCCGTTGCAGACAAAGCACTTAACGCACCGATTACATTTCGCTTGACACAAGGCACTTCCACTAATCCACCGACCGGATCACACGCAAGTCCTAACAGATTCTTCAACGCCATCGCCGCTGCATGACAGATCCTATCCGAATCGCCGCCCTGTAAAAATGCTGCCGCTCCCGCTGCCATTGCCGATGCCGATCCAATCTCTGCCTGACAACCTCCTGCCGCTCCTGCGATAAATGCACGGGATGCGATCACACCACCGATCCCTGCCGCCACCAACAATGCTTTGGTCATCTCCTCATCTGAATATGAGAAACGTTCCTGTAACGATAACAGCACAGCCGGCACTACCCCACACGAACCCGCTGTCGGGGAAGCCACAATTCGTTTCATACAGGCGTTGGACTCGCCCATTTTCACGGCCTTCTCCATGACGCCAATCACATAATCGCCACAAAGGGACTTTCCTCTCTCCCGGTACTGCCCCAGTTTCTCGCCATCACCGCCTGCTAACTTACTCGTAGATGTAATACTACCATCATATTCCCGGTCTGCTTCCTTCATCGCCTGATATACCTTCATCACCTGCGCAAAGCCATCATCCACCGGAATCCCCCGCTCATGACAATCTTCCTCTAACACCACTTCGTAAAGTGCTTTGCTCTGTTCCTCTGCAATTTCACATAATTCCTGTAACGATCTATACATATATGCTCCTTTCCAAACTTATCCACTTCAACAGCGTAAGGATTTGACGCCTGTGTCTGACGGACGCAATGGCCTAGAAAAATTGGTTCCAAGCCGGGGCCGTTCGCATTTAATTGCTCCAGTAGCAGCACTAAATTCGTGCTACGCACTTATTAAGTGCTGACAGTCGCAAATGCCCCTCTTTGGAATCCAAATTTTTCTCTCCAAA
>CACWQE010000064.1 GCA_902762905.1 uncultured Lachnospiraceae bacterium
CTAGAAAAATTGGTTCCAAGCCGGGGCCGTTCGCACTTAATTGCTCCAGTAGCAGCACTAAGCAGTGTAACACTATGTCCACTAGGTTCGATAGAACCTTACCAAGTGTCCAAGTGTACTTTCGCACTAAGTTCGAAAATACCTCACTAAGTGCTCAATGCAAGTGCTGACAGTCGCAAATGCCCCTTTTTGGAATCCAAATTTTTCTCTCCGAAGCTGAGGTTGGCACAATATACTGTAATTAACTTATACGCTGTGCCTATCGCCCACCCGAAGCCGTCTGAGAAGTTGGCTCGATGACTGTAAATGCATATGCGTTATAAAAAACATTCAAAAAAGCGACTCATGATTACATTCTATTATCATGAGTCGCTTTTTAATAATGCTCAAATATATTACAAACTTATGTATGTTAAATATTTAGTGAAAAATAGTATACACAAATCTTCCAAAATTCTCACCATTGCAAAATGAGAGGTAAGAAATAAATGCAAAGAATAAAACAATAATAATCTTTTTCATGTGGTTAGGTTCACTAATCCAAGTCATTAATTTGTTCATATTGAATCACCTGACTTTCCTTTTGATATTTATAAGTAGTGCATAGAACTAAATGCTATATTTCTGCTTTGGTGTTTTAAACTTAGTTCGAGAATTATTCTAGCATAAAATATAACTGTGTGCAACGCCTTTTGGAATTATGAGCTTAATTGCATGTAAAAGCAAGAATATGTATTTTTATTATACACTTATGTTATATATTAGCCTAAAGAAACGGTGACTGTGAATGTATCATCAATCTGGAATGAGAGCATATCAAGTACTTCGCAGGCTGCGTCAATCAGTTCGTCGCATTTCTTACGGGACTGCCCGATATAGCTTAAGAGAAGTGCAAGATGCATCTTTGCAATGGCATTAACATTCATTTCAGGATGAAACATGAGGTACTGAATCATTTGTTCTTTAATTCCAATGTGCATGAGTGTCAATATATGAAGCTCCTCACTAGAGACAGAGGAGAGCTTTTTGCTAAGTGATAATAATTCTGCTTGCTCTGTTTCAAAGTTAAATAATATTGTATGGTCATCTGCAAGCACCTGTGTACAGAAGGTGGCAAATGTATTGTCCTGTAAGAGATAATAGAAAGACATCAGGTGAAGCATTCCTGCAAAATCTGCAGAAAACTGGGACATGTCTAAAATGTTATCTAAACACGTATGTGTCTGAGAAAGAATTTCCTGAAAGACAGCCTTGCCAAGAATTGATTTATTTTGAAAATGATAAGGTATTAATGCACGATTCACGTTAGCGGCTGCACTGATATCTGTATAAGTGGTTGCGGCATATCCTTTCTGGTGAAATAATAATTTGCTCTGCGCAAGAATTTTATTCTTAGTTGCATTACCGGCCTGATATGTAGTGGACATGATAATCATTCTCCTTCGTATATTTATTCGTTCCTTTAGTATAATATATTTGAATCCAGCTTGCAACAACCTCTAAACTGTAGTAAAATAAATCATATATTGACGGAAAACGGAGGATACAGATATGCAAGGATCTTATGTAGGACGAATTAATAAGATTATTATGCGGATTATTAGCCTGTTGCTAGTCGGAGCGGGGATTGTAACGATTGCCATTACGACATTCTATGCAACGCAGATGAGTTCGTATCAGATGAAAACTATGACAACAGATTATTCATTTCAGGTGGACGAGCAGTTTAACGATAAGCTGGTACAGTTGAAGAGTCTGGTTCGGATGATGGAGACAGATCAGATCAAAGGTGATGCGGCAACACTTAAGTATGTGGATACACTGGTAGAGACGAATGATAGTCTGTCCGCTGCATACGTTGCATATGCAGACAAGCATTTGGTTATGAGTGGCGGCTGGCAGGCACCAGAGGGGTTTGATTTCAGAGATCGTGATTGGTATGTAGGTACTGTTGATACGGATGATATTTTTGTATCAGATCCTTATGTAGATGAACAGTCGGGGGAATATTGTATTACTCTTTCTAAGCGTATGATGAAAGACGGTGAATGTATTGGTGCGTGTGCGATGGACTTATACATGGGTGATATGATTAAGATCATGAAGAACAGTTATGAAGGCAAATCATATGCATTCCTGGTAACTGCAGATGGTACGATCGTAACGAATCCAGATAAGAGTCTGGCACTTTCGACAGATTCAAGCACAACATTAGATAAAGCAAGAAAGGGTGCCTTCAAGAAATTAGCGAAGACGAATAAGACCTGTTATGTGAATGATTATACATTTGGATTGAAGATGGCGATGTCCGCAGAGGTACCATCCGTTAATTGGAAGGTTATCTATGTTATGCCTGCAAGCAGAAGTTTGAATGTAATGATCGTTATATTAATTGTATTGTTGCTGTTATTGATCGGTGTACGGATTGCAATCCGCAGATATTGCGAGAAAGAGATGAATCATTGGTTCCGTCCACTGACTTCTATTGCAGAGAAAGTAACAGAGATTGCACAGGGTAATCTGGATATCGTGTTTAACGAGGAGCCGATTGCGGAAGAGATTGCAATGCTTACCGTTTCCCTGAATGAGACAGTAGAGCAGTTGAAGACTTATATTGGAGATATCACATTTGTTGTCAATAATATTTCCAATAATAATCTTGCAGTGGAATCCCATGTAGAATATCAGGGAGCATTTATTGCAATTAAGAATGGTCTGAATACCATTATTGATAAGCTGAATCTTGCATTTGGTCAGGTGAATGAGCAGTCAGAGATCGTTGTGAATTATTCCGGTCAGGTACAGGAGAGCACGATGCAGGTTGCCAATGGTGCGACAGAGCAGAATCTTGCGGTACAGGGTCTGGTGGGTAATATTGCTGTATTGTCAGAACAGATTCAGCATATTACGAAGAATGCAGAGACTGCAAGTGAGGTTTCACAGCTTACGAATAAGCAGTTAGCACTTGGTAATGAAGAGATGCAGTCATTGTTACAGGCAATGGAGTCCATTGAAGAGACTTCGAAGGAGATCGGAGTTATTATTACGACGATCAATAATATATCAGAAGAGACGAACCTGTTAGCATTGAATGCTTCTATCGAGGCAGCAAGAGCAGGGGAAGCCGGCAAGGGATTTGCCGTTGTCGCAGACGAGATCAGCAAGCTTGCAGCAGCATCAGCAGAAGCAACTGATACGATTACCAAGCTGATTGAGAATTCTATGCAGGCAGTGGATGTAGGTAAGGAATTAGCAGATAAGACATCCGTAACGTTACAGACTGGTATTAACAATTCATTGAAGTCGAATGAGGATATCTTAGAGATTACTGAGTTTGTTAAGAGTCAGATGAGTGCGGTAGAGGCAATTGATAAGAGTGTACATGATATTGCGGCTATCATTGATGCCAACGCAGCAACTAGTCAGGAGAATGCAGCAATTAGTGATGAATTGATTAATTGTGCAAATGCATTGAAGACAACAGTAGAAGAGTATAATCTGAGAGAAGATGCAGAAGAATAGAGAAGATAGAGTCAACATGTAGGAGATTCCATCAGAATGAATACCGGGAGTTTGTTATCGTAGATTACAGGGTCCCGGTATTTATTTGTAATTTTATATGGCATTCGTTTATAAATATGACGTTGGGGATACGAGAGCAATTTTGTTAGAGATTAATCGGATAAGGAATATAGGTTTAACATGGAATATTATTCATTGAATCAGTATTTGAGGGACACATTTGGGTGTAAAGTATATAAGATAGCGATAGATGGTGGATTTACCTGTCCGAACCGGGACGGTACATTAGATACGAGAGGGTGTATCTTCTGTTCTGGCGCAGGTTCTGGTGATTTTGCCCAGAATCGAACGGAAACGATCGCAATGCAGATTGCAAAAGGAAAGGAACGTGTTGCCAGAAAGATCAAAGATGGAAAATATATTGCGTATTTTCAGGCATTTACGAATACCTATGCACCGGTATCAAGGCTACGTGAACTGTATGAAGAGGCTATGGCACAGGAAGATATCGTAGCGTTATCCATTGCAACCAGACCGGATTGTCTGTCTACAGAAGTAATCGAATTATTAGCGGAATGTAACCGGAAAATGCCGGTGTGGGTGGAATTGGGATTGCAGACCATACATGAGAATACGGCACGATATATACGAAGGGGATGTGAATTGTCTGTTTATGATGATGCGATAAGGCGGTTACAGATGGCAGGCTTGTCGGTTATCGTGCATGTGATATTAGGGCTTCCGGGTGAGAGTAGGAATGATATGCTTGCAACGGTTGACTATGTAGGTAAAAGTGGGGCCAGTGGAATTAAGCTTCAATTATTGCATGTGATACGAGGAACCGATCTGGAGAAAGAATATCAGCAGGGGAAGTTTCAGGTTATGGAGTTAGAAGAGTATGTGCAATTGGTTGCAGACTGTATTGCATTGCTGCCAGAGAATATGGTTATACACCGTATGACCGGTGATGGCGATAAACGGACACTTGTAGCACCGATGTGGAGTGCAGATAAGAAACGGGTGCTGAACCGGTTGAATCAGGTGATCCGGGAACGGGATAGAAAGATGGAGAATGAAATCTGGTTATGGAATTAAGAGTTTTCTTATCTGTCTCTTAATTAAAAATATGCTATGATGCAATATAAGTAAATGTTTACGACAGGATGTGGATAGGGGAATATGAACGGGAAGAATATCAAGGAAAAGCATGTAGAAGTGATTAAAAACAGCCTGATTACGGTGGGAAGTCTTGTGATTGACTTTTTGCTGTGCCTTTTGATTCAGAATATATTTTCAGAAGAGGCATTAGTTCCGACCATTGTTGTACTTGGGGTGTTCCTAATTGCGGTATTCACAGACGGGTATCTCTACGGTGTGTTAGCATCTATCTGTAGTGTGCTGGTTTTAAATTACGCGTTTACATTTCCTTATTTTAAGATTAATTTTACAATCCCTGAGAATATCATTTCAGCCGTTATTATGGTTGCAGTTACGTTGGTTACCTGTTTTCTGACGAGTAAGATCAAGTATCAGGAAAGCCTGAAAGCAGAGAGCGAGAAGGAGAAAATGCGTGCAAATCTGCTTCGTGCGGTATCTCATGATCTACGAACACCACTTACAACAATATATGGTTCCAGTTCAGCAATATTAGAGAATGAAGAAACTCTGACTACGGAACAGAAAAGACAGATGTTGCTGGGAATCCAGCAGGATTCCCAGTGGTTGTGCAGGATGGTGGAGAATCTTTTATCGATTACCAGATTAGATGGCAGTCATGTCAAGATCATCAAAGTACCAACGGTATTAGATGAACTGATTGATTCGGTATTGGTTAAGTTCAATAAGCATTATGCAGAATACGAGGTATCTGTGGATATCCCAGATGATATGATTGTAATTCCAATGGATCCGATCCTGATCGAACAGGTTATGAGCAACCTGTTGGAAAATGCAGTACTGCATGGAAAAGGGCTGACACAGATCTGGCTACGTGTATTTACCATACGCAATCAGGCAATTTTTGAAATCCGGGATAATGGATGTGGAATTGCGCCGGAGAAGATGAAGAATCTGTTTAACGGCAATTACATGAGCGAGGAAGAGGCAACTGACCGACAGAAAGGAAATGCCGGAATTGGATTATCGGTGTGTGCTACAATCGTGCGGGCACATGGTGGTGATATTACGGCTGAGAATAGTAAAGGCGGGGGTGCTATTTTTCGATTTAATCTGGATTTAGGAGAGGATGACGAACATGAAGAATCGGTATAAGATATTAGTGATAGAGGATGAGGTGCATATTAATAACCTGTTATGTGCATTAATGGATGCAAATGGATATCAGGCATTAGCGGCACATTCCTGTGAGGAAGGGAATCTGATGTTTGCATCTCATCGACCGGATCTGGTTATCTTGGATCTGGGACTTCCAGATCGGGACGGTATGCAGTTTTTAGAGGAAATCCGGAAAGACTCACTGGTTCCGATTATTGTACTCTCTGCGCGGACAGATGAGAAAGACAAGGTATTGGCTTTGAATGTGGGAGCCAATGATTATGTGACAAAACCATTTGGCTCGAGGGAATTAGTAGCACGGGTGGGCTCTGCATTGCGTACGGCATCTCACCGGGCTGAGAATGGGATGCGTCCGGGTGGTAAGTTCAAGTCAAGAGGCCTTATCATTGATTATGACGCACGGTATGTCACGATTGACGGAGAGGAGATCCGGCTGACACAGACCGAATATAACATTGTGGCATTATTATCGGAACATGCCGGAAAGATGCTTACCTATGACACGATCATTACTGAGATATGGGGTTATAAGGATGCGGGCAGCACCAAGAAGCTGCAGGTTAATATGGCAAATATCCGTAAGAAATTGGGAGCACAGCCGGGCAAACAGAACTATATTATCAATGAATTGGGCGTTGGTTATCGTATGAGTGAAGGGGATGACCAGATGTAGCCCTTTCGGAGCTTGTGACTATTTGATAGATATTCTCAATAAATGGAATTGACTATATACCCGTATGGGGTATATAGTGAGTGCTGTAAGGGAAATCTAATACAGTATAGATTTCTTAATAAAGAAAGTGAGTGTGAGAATATGGTAAAGACAGTATTAAAGATTGATGGTATGATGTGCGGCATGTGTGAGTCTCATATGAATGATGTGATCCGCAGTCATTTTACGGTGAAGAAGGTGAATTCCTCTGCAAAGGCAGGAGAGACAGTCGTAATCAGTGAAGAGGAATTGGATATGCCGCAGGTGGAGAAAGCGGTCAAAGACATCGGATATGAGGTAATCTCGTATACCAGTGAGCCGTATGAGAAGAAAGGTCTTTTTCATTTTGGGAAAAAATAAACCTTGACTTTACAATTAAGGTAAGAGTATCCTAGTCAGGAGGAGATGATCCGGCAAACAACGAGATTAGAATCGGATCAGGATATGACTATGGAAAAGAATCTAACATCAGGTAGTGTAGGGAAGACGATTGCCTACTTTGCATTGCCGTATTTATTATCGTATTTTTTACAGACCCTATATGGAATGGCAGATCTGTTCATTGCCGGGCAGTTTGTGGGCGTGGATGGAATTACAGCGGTTGCGAACGGAAGTCAGGTTATGCATATGCTGACCGTTATTATCGTAGGGCTTGCTATGGGAACAACCGTGTTGACAGGACGTGCAGTAGGTGCAAAAAACATGAAAGATGCATCTGTTGTGATCGGAAACACGGTTGTTCTATTTATGTCGTTGTCTGTTCTGTTTATGATCGGACTGCTCTGTGTGGTACGACCGATTGTTGCATTAATTGGTGTACCGACGGAAGCAGTGGAGGGAACAGTTGCATATCTGATCATTTGTTTTGTTGGAATTCCATTTATTACAGCATATAACATTATCAGCTCAATCTTCCGTGGCTTGGGAGATTCTAAGAGTCCGATGTATTTCATAGCAATTGCATGCGTGGCGAATATTGTGCTTGACTATGTCTTTATGGGCGTGTGCAAGTTAGGACCGGCAGGGGCAGCGCTAGGAACCACATTAGCGCAGACGTTGAGCGTGGTGATCGCATTGATATCCATTCGAAAAAAGGATACCGGTATTCAGTTGAAGAAAGAACATTTCCGCTTAGATCGACAGGTATTGGCTAGAATATTGGAAATTGGAGTGCCGGTTGCAGTACAGGATGGATGTATTCAGGTTGCATTTATTGTAATAACGGTGATTGCAAATCATATGGGATTGGACGAGGCAGCAGCGGTTGGCGTCGTGGAGAAGGTGATTGGAGCAATCTTTATTGTGCCTTCTTCTATGATGGCAACGGTATCGGCATTGTCTGCACAAAATATCGGTGCAGGCAAACCGGAGCGGGCAGCACAGACGTTACGATATGCAACGATGATCACAAGTATATATGGTGTGATCGTGACAGGGATCGTGTTATTTACTGCCGAATGGGTTGTTGGGGCATTTACAAAGGATGCAGCGGTTATCTTACTAGGCAGCCAGTATCTGCGGGGGTATATCTGGGATAGCATTGTGGCAGGGGTACATTTCTGCTTTACCGGATTCTTCTGTGCGTATGGGAAGTCTTATATCGGATTTGTACATAATATTACGTCCATTCTTTTGGTGCGTATACCGGGTGCTTATTTTGCTTCTAAGTTCTTTATAACCATGCTGCCGATGGGACTGGCGGCTCCGGCAGGATCCATGCTTTCGGTAGTGATCTGTGTGATCGCATATACATGGATGAAGCGGCATGGCAGATTGGAAGTGGAAATGGCATGATCGACAGAAGCGAGAAGATTATGATAGTGATAGGATGATATAAATGTAGATGGATGCTAAGGAGAAAATGATGGTTAAGGCTGTATTATTTGATATGTTCGAGACATTGATCTCGCATTATAATTGTCCGGTGTATTTCGGAAAAGAAATGGCAGCAGATGCGGGAATTCCGGCAGAGAAATTTATCCCCATGTGGCGTGCAATGGAATCTGACCGCAGTATAGGAAAACTGACCTTTGAGGACACGATACGGATCATATTAGAGGAAAATGCCTGTGATGATATAGAAGAAAAACTTCGGACAATTATTAGAAAACGGGTGGCAACGAAGGAAGAATGTTTCCGGCATCTGGATCCGCAGATCCGTCCGATGTTAGAAGGTCTGCGGAGACGGGGAATCAAGGTGGGACTGATCAGCAATTGTTTTTCAGAAGAAGCGATGGTGATACGGAGAAGTGTGTTGTTTCCGTATTTTGACGCAGTGTGTCTGTCCTATGAGGAAGGAGTGCAAAAGCCGGATTCGATGATATACAGACGATGTATGGACAAGCTTTCCGTGTCGCCGGATGAATGTATCTATGTTGGCGATGGGGGAAGTAACGAGCTTGTGACAGCAAAGCATCTGGGAATGAGAGCAATGCAGGCTGTCTGGTATCTTAAGGAAGGAACGATGCAGCCTACGACAAGAATGGAAGGGTATGAACAGTTAGAGCGGCCGCTTGATCTGTTGCGGATTGCAAGTGGAATTCCAGCGTCGGTATTTATTGCACCGAGTGCAGATGTGATAGGAGATCTGGAAGTGGGAGAGAATGTCGGTATCTGGTGTCATGCAACCGTTCGTGCAGATTCGGATCGTATTACAATTGGCACAGGAACGAATGTGCAGGATAACTGTGTACTCCATGTAGATGCAGGACATCCGCTTACCATCGGAGATTATGTGACGATTGGTCATGGGGCGATTGTACATGGATGTAATGTTGGAGATGGTACTTTGATCGGTATGGGAGCCATTTTGCTAAATGATTGTAAGATTGGTAAGAATTGCATCATTGGAGCAGGTACATTAGTAACCGGTGGTGTAGAAATCCCAGATGGTTCAGTTGTGTTAGGTAATCCGGGAAAGGTACGCCGAAGTATCCGGCCGGAGGAGATCTTACGGAATCAGGAGAATGCACAATATTATATCGAAGAAGCGAAAAAAATGATTGATTATTGAGAATGTGCGTGGTACAATAACCGATGTATGGCAAAGACAGTGAAGGAAAGAGTACTGTGTCAGAACCATCCAGAGAGAACAACGTATGCTGGAAGTTGTTTATGGGAAAGATATAGGAAGACCATTCCTGAGTCGTGCGTAGAAGAGAGAATATCTCGAAGCGTTACCGTGTAGCTACGTTACAAGCATTGAGTGAAACATAAGGTGGAACCGTGTATTAGCACCCTTAGGTATGATGACATATCTACGGGTGTTTTTTACTTTATAGGTAAGATTTAAAAGGAGAAAGAATATGGTTAATTTCAAAGAGAACGAAGAGTTAAAGACATTGAATCATTCCTGCGCCCATTTGATGGCACAGGCGATCAAGCACCTGTATCCACAGGCAAAGTTCTGGGTAGGTCCGGTTGTTGCAGAGGGATTCTATTATGATGTAGATTTTGGTGATGAGACAGTGAATGATGAGACGATTGCAGCCATCGAGAAAGAGATGAAGAAGGTTGCTAAGACCGGTAAGAGAATCGTCCGCAAGGAGATCACCAAGGAAGAAGCATTGGAGATGTTCAAGGATGACGAGTATAAGTTAGACTTGATCAATGGTTTAGAAGATGGCACCATTACCTGTTATGAGCAGGGTGATTTTACAGATCTTTGTAGAGGACCTCACGTAGATAACGTGAAATTATGCCGTAATTTTAAGCTGATCCGTCATTCCGGTGCATACTGGAAGGGTGACAGCAAGAATAAAGTATTGCAGAGAATTTATGGTGTATGTTTCCCGACAAAGGAAGAGTTAGAGGATCATTTAAGATTATTAGAGGAAGCAAAGGAAAGAGATCACAGAAAGATCGGTAAGGACATGGGATTATTCATGGTAGACGATCTGGTTGGACGTGGACTTCCAATGTTCCTTCCAAAGGGATATACGATCTGGCAGGAGTTAGAGAACTATATCAAAGCAAAGGAAAGAAAGCTTGGATACCTTCATGTTATGACCCCTTGTGTTGGTACGGTGAATCTGTATAAGACTTCCGGTCACTGGGATCATTACAAGGATAATATGTTCCCTGCTATGGAGATGGAGGGAGAATCCTTTGTATTACGTCCAATGAACTGCCCACATCATATGATGATCTACGCAAACCGGATGCATTCTTATAAGGATCTGCCAATCCGTATCGGTGAGATCGCACATGACTTCCGTTTTGAGGCAAGTGGTACGTTAAAGGGTATTGAGAGAGGACGTCATTTCTGTCAGAATGATGCACATATCTTCGTAACACCAGAGCAGATTGAGGAAGAGTTTACAAGCGTTGTGAATCTGATCTTTGACACATACAAAGATTTCGGTATTACGGATTACCGCTGTGTATTGTCGTTAAGAGATCCGGAGAATAAAGAGAAATATCATGATGATGACGAGATGTGGAATACAGCAGAGGATGCTTTGCGTAAAGTTATGAACGATATTGGTATTGAATATACAGAAGAGATCGGTGAGGCTGCATTCTATGGTCCAAAGTTAGATGTTAATGTAAAGCCTGCTGTTGGTAATGAGTATACGTTATCTACCTGCCAGTTAGACTTCTGTCTGCCTGCCAAGTTCCAGTTATCTTATGTGGACAGTGACGGTGAGAAGAAGACACCGGTTGTTCTTCATAGAGCAATTCTTGGTTCTTTAGATCGTTTCATGGCATATATCTTAGAGGAGACCAAAGGTAATCTGCCAACATGGTTAGCTCCGGTTCAGGTTAAGGTAATGCCGGTTAAGACCGATAACGAAGAGCTGATGGCATATGCACATGAGGTATGTGACCTGTTAGACGACAATGATGTCCGGGTAGAGTTGGATGACCGTGCAGAGAAGTTAGGTTATCGTATGCGTGAGGGACAGATGCAGAAGGTTCCTTATCTGCTTGTATTAGGATTCAATGAGCAGGAAGGAAGAACCGTATCCTTCCGTCTTCACGGACATGCAGAGACAACCGTCCTTCCGTTAGATGAGTTTGTGTCTAAGATCAAGGAAGAGATCAAGAATAAGTCGATCAATAAGATGAACTAATGTAGGAAAGAAGTTTGTGTTTCATGCATCAGACAGAATTGGTTCTGAACATGTAAGAAGTGTAATAGAACGTCGGAAAAGGCATATCACATGTGTGGTGTGTCTTTTCTTGCTAGTTTGTTAGAATGAGAATATTAGAAGAGGTACCTAGAGGAAGAGTAAAATGAAAACGAGTAAGAATACAATTGATATGACGCATGGAACGTTATGGAATAAGATCTTATTATTTGCATTACCGCTTGCTGCCAGTAGTATCTTACAGCAATTGTTTAATTCGGTGGATACGGCAGTGGTAGGAAGATTTGCAAGCAGTCAGGCATTAGCAGCCGTCGGCAGTACAAGCTCATTTATTTCATTGATGATTAATCTGTTCATTGGTATATCACTTGGATCAAACGTTGTGATTGCGCATTATATCGGACAGAAGGTGGAGAAGAATATACATGCAGCAATCCATACTGCTATTGCAGTAGCGTTGATCGGTGGCTGCTTTGTTATGATATTAGGTCAGTTTATTGGAAGACCAGTATTAATATTAATGGGAACGCCGGAGGATGTGATCGACCTTGCGGTACAGTATCTTCGCATCTATTTCCTGGGCATGCCGTTTATTCTGTTATATGATTTTGGTTCCTCGATCCTTCGAAGTACCGGAGATAGCAGAAGACCGTTATACAGTCTGATCGTGGCAGGTATCTTGAATACGGTACTGAATCTGATCTTAGTGATTGTATTTCAGATGGGAGTAGCAGGTGTTGCGATTGCAACGGTGGTATCGAATATTGTAAGCTCTGGGATTGTCATGTGGATTCTGATGCATGAGCCGGAACCGGTTCGTTTCACACCAAGTAAGCTGACACTGAATGGAAAGGAACTATGGAAGATCCTTTCTATCGGTGTTCCTGCCGGACTACAGGGAATGGTGTTTTCACTTGCCAATGTCTGTATTCAGAGTACGATCAACAGCTTTGGTTCGGATGCGGTAGCGGGATCGGCAGCAGCACTAAATTATGAATTCTTCTCGTACTTTATTGTGAATGCGTTTGCGCAAACAACGGTTACCTTTACCAGTCAGAATTACGGGGCAGGGGAATACGACCGTTGCCGTAAGATTTTCCAAATTAATATGGCATTTTCCATGGTATTCTGTGGATTGTTATCTGCTGTATTCGTGCTTGGAAGATCCTTTTTCTTAGGCTTATATACAACGGATGATGCCGTATTGGAATATGCAACAACAAGACTTGTGATTGCAACTACATTGGAATTGTTGACGTCTACATATGAGATCAGCGGTGGTGCCATGCGTGGATTGGGATATTCTTTACAGCCTGCACTGATCACGGTATTTGGTTCCTGTGTGCTGAGACTGATCTGGATCTCCACTGCCTGTGTGGCTGTGCATGAATTCTGGGTATTGATCATTATTTATCCAATCTCCTGGATTGTGACGGGAATCATCATGATCGTAAGTTATCTGCGGTTAAGGAGGAAAATGTTGATTAAAAACTGATATGAAATTAGGGAAGAGCCTGTTGGGTTCTTCCTTTTTTGTGCATTTATGGGACATAGAGTAATATTTGTTTATGAAAGCTTTACATTGTTTTTACATGATATGGATTGCATGAAATATAGGAGTTCCTTACACTGTAGATGATACAAATATATCATGTAAAAAAGGGAATGCACTCTATGAAAAAAATATTATGTATGGATTAATGACAAAAGAGGAACTTGAAGAAGAATTTGAACCTGTAAAGGGCAATAAACTGTATGATGATATAGATTGGGTTTGTGAACTTGCCGAGTTGTTTAAAGGTAAGTAGGAAGAAAATTAATGGAGAAATAGTTCGGTGTGATTACGATTAAAGCTACCACAAAATTTTGCAATAACAATACAAATGTATTGAAATAGAAATGATTTAGCATTATAATAAAGAAAATAGATGGAAGTGAGGTGCTGAACATGGCTAGTACAATTCAGGTCAGAGTAGAAGATGAGTTAAAGAGTAAATCAGATGCACTATTTAAGGATTTAGGAACAGATACAACAACAGCAATCAGAATGTTTTTAACCCAGGCAGTTGCGACAAATGGATTTCCTTTTGAAATAAAAAGGCAGACAGAATCAAATCCATATGCACCTATGACGGAGGCAGAAATGCTTGCAAAATTGGAAAAGTCCAGAGAACAGGGGATGTTCAGAGATGCAGATCTTGTGGT
>CACWQE010000065.1 GCA_902762905.1 uncultured Lachnospiraceae bacterium
TCAATTTATTAATATGGTTCGTTGTGATCTCTAATAGTAATGCAAGAACAAGCAGCTATTCAACTTGTTATATAAAGAAAAACGGATATGAATTATAAGTATGTGTATCAATTACAAGTGCTCATCTTTAATTCATATCCGCTTTTTCTATTTCAAGTGATTTATCACTCAATCATGTTCTGTAATCAAAGTATCAATTTTAAACACAATTAAAGTTATGGAGCCTATTAACGCCGGATGGCTTCGGGTGGGCGATAAGCACAGCGTATATGCTAATGACAGTATATTGTGCCAACCCTAGCTTCGGAGAGAAAAATTTGGATTCCAAAGAGGGGCATAAGTACACTTGACCACTTAGCGAGGTTTTGACGAGCTTAGTGGTCATAGTGTTACATTGCTTAGCATCCGCTACTGGAGCAATTAAGCGCGAGCGGCCCCGGCTTGGAATCCAAATTTTTCTCTCCGAAGCTAGGGTTGGCACATACGTCCGTTTACTTACGCTGTGCAAGGGTAATTGTATACTTAGCGCAGACTTTCGGTCTTCACAATCTGATACCCCATCTTCATCTCTTTGCGCACACTCTTATTATCATCAATCATATTGACAAGCATACTCGCTGCCTCTTCACCACTTGTCTGATAATAAAAATGTACAGTAGAGATATGTGGCTCACATACAGAAGCAACTAAGCTATCTCCAAATCCGGTAACTTGTACTTCTTCCGGAATCTTCTTCCCAATCTCTTTCAGATAGCGTACCGCCCCGATTGCAATCTTATCCGTTGCACAGATTAATGTATCAATCGTATCATCCATTGTAAATAGTTTCTTCGCACTTTCATATCCATTGGAGATAGAAAACGGCCCATTCGTACAATATTCTTCTCTTATCTCCCTGTCTAATTCAAAATTTGCATCTAAAAATCCATAAAGACGTTCTCTTCCAACTGCCTCATCCTCTGGGATTGCTCCGATAAATGCAGCATTTTTCCCTTTTGATAATGCATACTTCGTCAACTCTTTTGCTGCACCATAATCATCATAATATACACAGGAATAATCCTTGACACATTGTGCTAGCACAACTAACGGAACCGTAATATCCTTCATTGCTTTATAATGTTCCTTTGTGAAATACGTTCCAATCATGATAATTCCGTCAACATGATTCTGTCGCAATTGCTTCAAATAACGAATCTCCTCTTTGATATCGTTATGGGTATCTGCTAATAAGATCTGATATCCCTTTTCTCCTAATACGGAACTGATTCCCTGTACCATCCGGCTGATTGAATCTGAGTTAATCTTCGGAATAATAACTCCTATAAATCCTGTCTTTTTTGTCCGTAACATCTGTGCCTGTGCTGAAGGTTGATACCCCGTCTCTTCTATCACCTTGCGAATCTGTTCATGCTTCTCAGCACTTACATAACCGTTGTTCAAATACCTTGATACTGTTGCTCTAGACACCCCCGCCAATGCCGCAATCTCATTAATGTTCATAATTCTCCTTTTCCTGCATCGACCTTAACAAAGAAACTCATCACTGATATTTTCCTTGTATAACATAATATTCATCCTCATTCTCTTGGAATTCGATATGAAATATATTATACCGAAACATGAGAACGATTTCAAGTATCAAACGCAATTCTTTAACATATCTTAGTAAAGAGAATAATTGTGCAAATATGCAGAAATGAGGATATATGTTATTCCGAAAACCACTGAAAGCCGCACAGGACAATATTGATGAAGGATTCCTGCAAATACAGGCAGTATCCGACAATAATCAGATTCCAATCGCCGATGCAACAATTGAGATTGCCAACACTGGTGATCCCAACACGCCTCTTGAGCAGATTACAACCGATGCAGATGGTATTACTGAACGCATCTCATTAAATGCGCCGCCCTTGGAATTCTCCATGGAGCCAACCGATAACCAACCATACAGCGAATATAACCTTAAGATATCTGCACCAGGATATGAAGATACGATTATCTCCGGGGTTCAGATTCTGTCTGGAGAGATCGGACTTCAAAATATACGTATGACACCTACGGTTACCAGTGAACAACTGTATAACCCAACTGTGATCGGTGGTCACACATTATGGGAATTTTATCCACCTAAGATTGCTGAAGCTGAAATCAAACCAATGGATGAACGAGGTGAGATTGTATTAAGCCGGGTTGTTGTCCCTGAATATATTGTCGTACATGATGGTGCTCCAACCGACACTTCTGCGCTTGATTACTATGTCCCTTTTCAGGAATATATCAAAAATGTTGCCTCTTGTGAGATCTATGCCACATGGTCAGAATCCACGATCACGGCCAACGTATTAGCAATCCTTTCATTTACATTAAATCGTGTCTATACTGAATGGTATCGCGGAAAAGGATATGACTTTACGATCACCTCCTCAACCGCATTTGACCATAAATGGATCTATCAAAAGACAATCTATGAAAATATATCCCAGATTGTAGACTCGATTTTCACGAATTATCTTTCACGGCCCAATGTTGCACAACCAATCCTTACGCAATACTGTGATGGCAAACGGGTAACTTGTCCAAACTGGATGAGCCAGTGGGGCTCTAAATATCTCGGGGATCAGGGATATACACCAATCGAGATCATCCGCAACTATTACGGCGATGATATGTATATCAATGAAGCAGAGATTATATCCGGTATTCCTGCATCCTGGCCGGGCTACGATCTCTCAATCGGTTCTACCGGACAGAAAGTCAGCATGATTCAGGAACAATTAAACCGTATTGCCCAAAACTACCCTTCCATCCCAACAGTTCTGATTGATGGAAATTATGGGGAATCCACCAAATCTGCCGTAGAACAATTCCAGCGTATTTTCAACCTTCCTGTTACCGGAATCGTTGACTATCCAACCTGGTATAAGATTTCCCAGATCTATGTAGGTGTGAGCCGGATTGCAGAACTTATCTAGACATAAAAATACCCTTGCACACGGTTATATCATCCTGTGTAAGGGTACATATGTCTTACTATTTTAGCACAATCTTACGGAAATTTTTCTTACCTTTCTTCAATACGAAATCAGCCGCAAAATCATCCTTGGTAAATGTTGTAAACGGATCATTTACTTTATCTCCATTGACCGTAACACCGCCCTGCTGAACACCACGACGTGCCTCTGCCTTAGAAGTTACTAATTCAGCCTTCAACATTAAGTCAAGAATACCAATCTTACCTTCTTCATTAAAATCATCCGCAGTTAAATTGGTGGTTGGCATATTGTCTGCATTTCCGCCGCCTGCAAATAATGCTCTGGCTGCGTCCTGTGCCTTCTGTGCCTCTTCCTCACCATGCACCAACTTAGTAAGTTCAAATGCAAGGATTTCCTTTGCCTGATTTAACTGGCTGCCTTCCCAGGAATCCATCTCATCGATCTGCTCTAATGGAAGGAAAGTCAACATACGGATACATTTTAATACGTCCGCATCGGCTACATTTCTCCAGTACTGATAGAAGTCAAATGGAGAAGTCTTATTCGGATCAAGCCATACCGCACCGGACTGCGTCTTACCCATCTTCTTACCTTCTGAATTGAGCAATAAGGTAATGGTCATGGCACATGCGTTCTTACCAAGTTTACGACGGATCAACTCTGTACCACCAAGCATATTAGCCCACTGATCGTCGCCACCAAACTGCATGTTACATCCGTATTTCTGGAATAACTCGAAGAAATCGTAACTCTGCATGATCATGTAGTTAAACTCCAAAAATGTAAGTCCACGCTCCATACGTTGTTTGTAACACTCATGCGAAAGCATTCTGTTTACAGAGAAATGAGCACCAACCTCACGTAATACATCCACATAATTCAGATCTAATAACCAATCTGCATTGTTAACCATCAAGGCTTTGCCTTCAGAGAAATCAATAAACTTACTCATTTGCTTCTTGAAGCACTCGCAGTTATGCTCAATCGTCTCTTTTGTCATCATCTGACGCATATCACTACGTCCAGATGGATCACCGATCATGGCAGTACCGCCACCGATCAACGCGATTGGCTTATTTCCTGCCATCTGCAAACGCTTCATCAGACAAAGTGCCATGAAATGTCCTACATGCAAACTGTCTGCGGTTGGATCAAATCCAATATAGAAGGTTGCCTTACCATTGTTAATTAATTCCTTAATCTCCTCCTCATCTGTTACCTGAGCGATGAGCCCTCTTGCGACTAATTCATCATAAATTGTCATCTTTTCATCCTCACTTTCTTATTCAGCTCATAGTTGACTTTGAAATATACAACTAGACGACACATTCCCGTAATCATCTATTACTAATATAGCAGGAGAACAAAGAGTCATTTGCAACTCTTTTGCGCCCGCAAGGAATTGCGAAACAATTATCTTCTTCGCAAGGTGTGCATCCTTAGCGGAGCGTTCCTGCTTTATAGGACGAACCTTCCTATAAAACAAGAAAAGCCCGTCCTACCGATTCTTCGTATAGGACGAGCATATATACCCGTGTTACCACCTAAATTCACAACAGACTCGCATCTGCCGCCTTAGCAGGTATCATCTGTAACTACTTACAGGAAATACCCGATGTTATAACGTACATCAATCGTCATAGCCTACTAGGAATACTCCATTCGGTATGAGGCTCAAAGAGGTATTCATAACAAGTCTTCCATGCGCCTCTCACCAGCCGGCAGCTCTCTGTATGGGTTTGCTTCTTACTACTTGTTCTTATCAACGCCGCGAATAGGTACAGTATAATCAAGAATGAACTGTTTGTCAATAACTACTTACGGACATTTTGTAGACTGTCTGATCTACGAATTCCAGTGTAATCTTCATTATACCCGAATCTACATTAACGACACTGTAATCATCGTCATCCGGTATATCTGCATCCGGGAATACTGCTTTCACTTCTGCTGCGGAAGATCCAATTCCAATGCCTTTTTGAATCACAAATGGAACGGCATATTGTTTGTCATCTGCCTTAAATGACGAGGCGACCATATATGTGATCACCATGTCATCCGGTGATGTTACCGTGTTCTTCTTCTGATTCGTCACCTTGATATAAGCAACCGGTTCATCCGATGCATTCAACAATTCGCATTGGAAGGAATCACCCGCTTCAATGCCATCCGTCATATCGTCATAATATCGTTTCTCTATATGAAATGCATCCGGCAGATCTTTCATCGGCATTGGAAATTCCATCTTCTGATCAAACAATGCAACATGATTCGTGTCGTCTATCGTATCCTCATACTTCATGTCATAGAGGGGATATATAACCGCCTCGGAGTCCTCATTTTGACCACGGTTAAAAAGTGGAATCACAACAAAGAACACAAGCAAAGCAATTACAATCAGACAAACATTGCGTATCTTCTTGTTCATACAATTTTAGTGATGGAACAGACGAATGCCGGTAAAGCACATTGCCATTCCATATTTGTTACAAGTATCAATTACATTGTCATCACGGATGGAACCACCCGGCTGTGCAATGTACTTCACACCACTCTTATGAGCACGCTCAATATTATCGCCAAATGGGAAGAATGCGTCAGAGCCAAGTGCTACATCAGTCATCTGATCAAGCCATGCACGCTTCTCTTCTCTTGTAAATACCTCCGGTTTCTCGGTGAAAAAGTTCTCCCAAGTGCCATCGGCTAATACATCCATATAATCATCGCTCATATATACATCAATCGTATTGTCACGGTCTGCACGTCCGATACCATCCTTAAATGGAAGATTTAACACCTTTGGATTCTGACGCAAGAACCAGTTATCTGCCTTCTGTCCAGCAAGTCTTGTACAATGAATTCTTGACTGCTGTCCGGCACCAATACCGATTGCCTGTCCACCCTTCGTATAACATACGGAATTAGACTGTGTATATTTCAAAGTGATCATAGCAATGGCAAGATCAATCTTGGCCTGCTCCGGAATCTCCTTATTCTCGGTTACTACATTAGCGAATAATTCATCATTGATCACAAGCTCATTTCTTCCCTGCTCAAAAGTTACACCAAATACATCCTTCTGCTCAATTGGAGCCGGAACATATTCCGGATCAATCTCGATAACACAGTAATTGCCTTTCTTCTTTGCCTTCAAAAGCTCTAATGCTTCCGGCTCATATCCCGGTGCGATCACACCATCAGAAACCTCACGCTTAATTAACTTTGCTGTCGATACATCACACACATCTGATAAAGAAATGAAATCACCAAAAGAAGACATTCTGTCTGCACCTCTTGCTCTGGCATACGCATTTGCAAGTGGAGATAACTCTCCCATATCATCTACCCAGTAGATCTTTCTCTCTACTTCAGTAAGCGGAAGTCCAACTGCCGCACCTGCTGGAGATACATGCTTAAATGATGTTGCAGCAGGAAGACCGGTTGCTTTCTTCAATTCCTTCACTAACTGCCAGCCGTTAAATGCATCTAATAAGTTGATATAGCCTGGCTTACCACAAAGAATCTTGATCGGTAAGTCTGCTCCGTTCTTCATAAATACTCTGGATGGCTTCTGGTTTGGGTTACAGCCGTATTTTAACTGGATCTCGTTCATAGTTATATTCCTCCTTAATATTCCGTTCTTTTGTCTATATCTTTTCTTTTGTTATTTTCAATATCTACTGTTGTATTCCATGCTTACTTGTTCTTGTTAATGATCTTTGTCTCGTAAGTTCCGTCTGCAATATTGATATAACGGATAAACAGGGATACTTTGTTGTCTTCATTCAGATTATTCCATACAAGATCTGCAAATTCATTCATATCATTTGGAATATCAATCAAAGTTGGCTCTCCCTCGAAGCTTGGTAATGGATTGCCGTCACCCATATAAGTATGGATGAAATGTCCTTCGCCATTGACCGGGTTCTCATATGCAAATGTGTAACGGTTGCATGCATCCGGGTTACCGTTATTGCTCTTTAAGATTGACATTGCATAATTAAATGCACCCTTATCAAAATGAAGAATTCCTGAAATTCTAGGTGTGTAGTTTGGTGCGTCTGGCTCAAACTCTCTGGTGCGAAGCGCCTGCTCAAATGTGTACTGCTTATCCATCAGATCATAGATCGTATCCGTCTGGTCACCATTGGTTACGATTGTCTTGTTCCCAAGTACCCGAACCGGTGCATAGATGATCAGGCTAGGATCTTCCAACTTAGAAGGATCAAATGCCTGTGTGCGGATTCCCTCTCCATCCTTAACAAAGATACGGTTACGGCTGTTCTCACTTCTACCCATGATAAAATATGCAATTGCTGCATGAGTTCCATCCGGTGTCTTACCGATCACAATTCCTCTTCCCGGATAGGATGTTGCACTTAATTCTGCTGCTAATGACTGCTGTTTCATAACTACCTCCTTATGCTAGATCAAATCTTCTTCCATGAGACACTATCCCTTGGAAATAAATCATAAAAATAACCGCCTGGTACCCCAAAACGGTGCCCAGACGGTCGGCAATTCTTCGTGTTGTGTTTCCCCTGGGTTCTCCCAGCTTCCGTCAGTCGCACAACCTGATAATAATATAATACATGAATCTAATAAAAATGCAAGTGAAAAATATATTCGAGTCTATTACTTAAAGTACCGCATCTGCTCTTCCAAATCCGCAGATACTTCTTTGATCATCTGCGTATCTGCGGAAATCTTATCAATGGATGACGTAATATCCGATACGCTTGCAGAAACTTCTTCATTACTTGCAGCATTCTCTTCACTAATCGCACTAAGCTCTGTAACACTGTTAATAACCTCCTGCTTGAGTACGTCCAGATTCTTCGCCTTAGCTGCAATTGTCTCTGCAATTGTAAGATTTGCTTTTATAATTTCTCTTAACTTGTCAAAGCCGGATTTGGTGTTGACAATATCAAGCTGCTCCTGCTCCGCAAGTGCTTTCATCTTCTCAGTGAGTTTCACAGATTCGTTGGATTTCTCTAGAATTGCAGAAGCAATACTCATAATTGTATCTGCTCCTTGTCCACTCTGATCTGCCAGTTGCTTGATCTCAGATGCAACAACAGCAAAGCCGCTTCCCGCCTGCCCGGCTCTTGCTGCTTCAATGGATGCATTGAGAGACAACAGATTTGTCTGCTCAGCAATGGAAGAAATCAGATCAACTGCCTGATTAATGTTGGCAATTGCCTCATTCGTCTCTTTCACCTGACTGATAATATTGGTGATGATATCTGACGAAGTCTGGGAACTCTGTAATACCAAGTTCATGGACTCTGTAGCATTCCTGCTTGCCTGATTCATCTTATCCGAATTCTCATTTAAAGAAATTGTCTGTGAATCAATTACAGTAATATTGTTACCCATCTCCATAACTTTTTCATTCACAGATTGTACGTTATCAGCCAAAGTAACAGCTGCGGCTGAGAGATCATCAAATACCTGTTTGATCTGATTCGTTCCGGTACTGCTTGCATCTGCCAACGCATTCAAGGATTCCATATTCTCATTCAATTGAGAAGCACGTGCATCTACGTTGGTAACAATTCCACCTAATTGTTCTTTTAATACAGATGCTGATGTGATCAATGCATCCACTTCACGGATGATAGAACTGCAATTAAGATTTTCGGAAAGATCGCCATTAGCAACCCGGCCGATATATTCAGAAGTTGCGAGCAATGGTTTCCGAATCTTAAATGTTAAGTATACCAATATACCTACAAATAACAGAAGCATGATAGCCGAAATGAAAAATAATTTTCTTAACATATTGGATAATGTATCTTCTACAAAGGATGCCTTTTCTCCGGAAAATGCCATTCCCAGTATCTTCCCATCATCCGAACAGACCGGCTTATAATATACATAATATTTCTCACCCTGAATCTCTACACCGGATGCCTTATAATCCTTCCCTTTCTTTACTGTCTTCCAAATTTCAGGTGATGCCTTAGTATCTTCAATCCGTTTCCCATCTTCGTCAAAAATAGAGGTGATATATCTCTCATCCTCAAGAAAAAGCGTCTGCTCAATATGCTTGTCCTTTAAAGAATCTATGAATTGATAACTCACATCATCCTTTGCCAGAATATCCTCACGGATATCCCATGTAAAATACTGTTCTACCGAAGTGGAGCACGCCTCCAGTCTCAGATAAGTACTGTTAATCAGTTCGCTTTTCATCTTGCCAGCCGAATACAGCGTCAATATAATAATTGCTGCAATCAGCGGAACACACCCGATCATTAAGATTACTTGCAAGTAACTAAGTTTCTTCTTCATTATATAGTTCTCCCTTCTGAATGGATTCAGGTTTTAACTCCTTTTTCACATTAAACTGCATCTGATATTAATCTAAAATATTCTATCATATGTTGTACTATTTTGCACGGGTGAATTAATATTCATTTCGTACTTTTCCTTGTCTTTTCCTAACATTCTTTCGTCCCTATCTGTATTATTCTTTTACATATTCCAAAAATATCTTGTGTGCAAAACCACCGCGTTCTTCTGCTTTCTTTTTTCTCACACTCTCTAATTCCTCTAATGTATATCCTCTTGCAGTGCAAATGGCATATAGCACTTCTAACAGGTCTGCCATCTCCTCTATATTTTTGTCTTGCAAGTATTCAGTAGCCTCTTCCTGTAATTTCTTATCAAGTTCCGTAATATATTCTTCATTTGATAACACATGTGCTACACAGGTTTTTCCTGATTTTTCAATTATCTCCGGTATCTTATCTCTGACTAATTTATTATGGATTTTCATACACATTTCTCCTCATACTTCCAATTGTGGAATCCACAATTCTTTGCAGATTGATATACCGGAAGAATAATCGACTCTAATTCTCCGGAAAATTCCGGCAATTTCAAATCTTTCCGATAAACACGATACAAAACATCTTGATTATTTACATGATCCTTATATCCTTTAAATATCCTAACAATACCGATTTCTTTTCAGAAGATTTTAGCTGTGGATATTTTTCTTTGATCAAATGTACTAACGACTCCAACGAATCCTTTGGTCCAAGGTTTAAATGATATTCTGTCACCATATACCATGCATCCGCAATCATTTCATCAACAAGCTCTTCATAAGATAGCTCCAACCTGCCGTCTAAGACATTTCCTACAATCGCCTTAAACCAGAAGAACTTATAGCATTCACTTCTCTTATCAAATAATCGTCCAAGACATTCAATATTCAGTTCTTCAGAATATGGTAATTGCATATTATCCACCTTCTATTGATTATATATTCTCAGTATACCTACAATTCGGAAATCCCGTACAACCCCAGAATTCCCCATATCGTCCATTTCTTTTCCTTAAAGGCAGATTGCATAACGGACACGTCTTTACATTGGAGTCAAGTGTTTTCTTTTTCTCCGTATTCATTTCTTTGCCAAGTAATTCAAAAACACGCTGATTCATTCTGCAATCATTTAATGCTCTATGTGCTCCCTGTGTCGAGATTCCATAATAATCAGCCAGATCTTCCAGTCTTCTGTGCTTCCAGTCCGGGAAACATCGTTTGGCAAGCACTAACGTATCCACATAATCATTGGTAATGGTCTGATGATAATACCGCTCACAATCTCTGTAAATGAACTTCATGTCAAATTCCTGGATGTTGTGACCAACTAGCACATCTTCTCCGATAAACTGTAGAAACTCTTCCAATACCTCATCAAAATACGGAGCATTGCAAACCATATCATCTGTTATATGATTCACCCTGCTTGCCGTATACGGAATCGCCATCTTCGGATTCACCAATTCACTGAACTCATCCACGATCTTTCCCTTGCGAACCTTTACCGCTGATATCTCAATAACCTCATCCTTATATGGAGAAATACCTGTCGTCTCCAGATCAAACAGTGCATAATCCTCTATATATTCATTTCGTGCTTTTCCTTGTCTGTTTCCTAACATTCTTTCGTCCCTATCTGTATTATTATTTTACATATTCCAAAAATATCTTGTGTACAAACTAAATAAGCGCTAAAAACATCTGAATCCCTGTCTCAATAATAGCATCCGGAAATTCATATTCTACTGTATGCAACTGAGCATGATCTTCTCTATCCCCAATACCGAAAAATGCACCACTTGTCTCCTGTAAATAGTATCCAAAATCCTCTGACCACCGCATAGGCTGTTCTAACCAGTTTACCTTCCGGTTCGTTTTCTTGGCAGCTTCACAAACCCGTTCTACACCGTTTTGCGAATTCTCTGTTGCCGGAAACCGTTCTATCTCTTCTATTGTGTAAGAAAATCCGCCCTCGCACGCATATTGTTCAACAAGACTCCGAATACTTTCCAAATAGGAATCAAAGACTTGTTGTCTCTCCGCACGCACTGTAAGCCGTAATTCGCCTTCTGATGCAGATACTCCATAATTAGCACTTCCGACATCCATTCCAATCACTGTCATCAATACAAATTCATTCTGTTTGCATATATCCTCTGTAAGCTGTTCTAATGCTGACAAAAGATTGGCAAACGGAACGGCCGGATTCCGTCCCGCCTCCGGATAAGCAGCATGACTTGCAACTCCTTTCATACGGATTGCCAATCCGGTCGATGCACAGGCAAATGTCTGTCTGCGTACCAGAATCTGATGCAATGGATATCCCGGAATGTTATGCAAACCGTAAATCTCTGCAATATTCTTCTCCCTTATCAATTTCTGGCATAGCTTTGCACCCTGTCCTGTCTCCTCTGCTGGTTGAAAGATCAGATACACATCTCTTGTTAAAGACATATTCTGTTCCGCAAGATACAATGCTACTCCACACAAAATACTGCTGTGTCCGTCATGCCCACAATAATGCCCCGGCCTTCCATCTGCACCACAGACTGCATCCATATCTGCCCGAAATGCAATCGGCGGTTTGGCCGGCTCACCATCTGCCTGTCTTACTGCATAGAACCAGCTTCCCCGATCTACAATCGTCCAATCTGTATTCTCTTGTAAAAACCGCATTAACATCTTCTTCGTCTGCACTTCCTGCATCGATGCTTCCGGTATCTGATGTAATTGCTTTCTTAATGCTATGATCTTATCTAATTCCATAACACCTATCATCCTTTACTCTTTCCTTTGTCGCATATCTATATCACAAAAGGGCTGACACACTATGAGTGACAACCCTTTATGGTCATCATCATTAAAAGGGGTATTCCCTTTATAACAAGTCTTCCCACTCTGCTTCTTTGAACCCGACAAGAATACCATCATCTGTCACAACAATCGGTCGTTTTACCAACATACCATTCGTCGCTAATAAATGCAATTGCTCGTCCTCGCTCATCTCAGACAAACGATCCTTCAATTTCTGTTCTTTATATAACATTCCACTTGTGTTAAAGAACTTCTTAAGAGGTAATCCACTTCTTATGTACCATTCTTTCAATTCATCATAGGTCGGATTATCCTCAACAATATGACGATCCATATAAGTAATGTCGTGATCGTCTAACCATTTCTTAGCTTTCTTACATGTGGAACATTTTGGGTATTCTATAAATAGCATGATTTTTCCTCCTTTTTATCCCATAACCAAATTCCATAACCCTGTGTTCTGGCAGAATCATATATTGGTTTTAGTCTGTTCTCCAAGACTCTCATAAATCGATCTTTTTCAATGTTTTTTATATACAACTCTTCCATCGGCCAAAGTGCATTCAGATTATCCCTCCGACATTCTCCAAATAAGTAGGCTAATCTTTCATGAGTATGAACTGCCTGATTCAACTTGAATTGGTTACCTGCAAATTTTTCAAAATACTTTTGCCAATCAGGAAGTTTATTTCCTTTACTTGAATTAAGTGATTCGTCCACTGGCATCAGATTCCATATTTCATCATTCGCAACAAAAGACCATGGAACAAAATGGTCAATATCATACTTCTTTTTTCCTACTAATCCTTTGGAGTAAATTTCAGAAACATCTATAACGTCAATAACTGCTGCCCAGAGTTTTCTAACATTTTGAAGCTTGCGTTGTTTTTTATCTTCTGCCTCCAACTTATATATTATACCAGGTACACCCGGATTCCGATCTTGAAGATACTTTATCTTTTTCATCTGAATCCATCCTCTGATTGCAACCATATTGTCAATCAGAAAATGTTTCCACTTATCTTCTATATAGATTTTCTTTTTTAATCCTCTTTCCGTACCTATCGTATATGGTATACAAGAATTTTTGTTAATTAATTTTATATAAGAAACAAGTCGTGTTCTCTGGCTCCACAGAGGATCATTTCCGCCTAGTTCTTTCATAAAGGAAGACAATAACCGATATGGAACATCTTTTGTTATCTGATATTTTTCCTTATGCAGTAGTTTTTCATTTGATTCAATTGCGCAAAGAATCTGTTGTCTGTCAGCGGTATGGTCAAGACAATCGAGTTCATCCAATTTGTTAACTGCCTTCTCGATACTATTAGTACTATTTCCCTGAGCATCTTTCGTTCCCATTCTAAGATGATATTCCGTTACAGAATACCATGCATCCGCTATCATTCCAGAAATAACCTTGTCAAAAGTAATATTTTCTTCCTGCTCTGACAAAAGCTGCATAATTGAATCAAGCCAATAAAACTTATAACATTGCGTCGGATCATCTAACATATGAACGAAGCCCTCTATATTCAAATTGCAATCATAAATAAACATGTCATCCATAATTGTTCCCCCCCCTACTAAAAATTAATATACAACTTGTTAGATAAATTTTCACAAATTCAGGGTAGCTGACTTTGTGAACTATATTCGTAAACGGTAAACCATGAGTACCACTCTTAATATAAACCGTCATTTCTGACGGCAACTTGTTTCGTTATTGTTGTTGACTGCTCCGGCAGATGTCAGG
>CACWQE010000066.1 GCA_902762905.1 uncultured Lachnospiraceae bacterium
ACATGAAATTATCAACTCACAGAAATAAAGAATAGCTTTATTGATAAGCTTACTTCCACCATACGTCCTATAGCTTGCCATTACGTAAATTACCTGCACCAACGACAGGGCGGCTTCGGGGTGGCGATAAGCACAGCGGTAATGAGATTATACAGTAAACAGCGCATGCATATAAAAAGTAAATCCCGGCAAGGGCGGTCTGTCATGATTGCAAGCAGGTACGTGGAGCACGCCAGCACTTTGCAACGTAATAATAAGCAGAACGAACCAAAAGAGGGTACGGATTAAGAACGTATACGTATAATACATATATACATTCAAGAATCCATATCCTCTTTTACGTGAGTTCGCTTGTTATAAGGAGCATTAGTATCTGCTGCGTGCGAGCCCGTAATGCAAATGTGCCTGCTGCAATATGACACCGCCCAAAGCCGGGTTCACAACCCAAACATGCGCGTCCGTCCTAACTTACGCTGTGCAAGGGTGAATGTCTTAAAGGGAGAAAAGACCTCGCACCTCATCAAACGTCTTAATCGGCTGCATATGCTCAGTCGGTGTTCCAATCATTTTCTCCATGACAACAACCTGATACCATCTATTAAACTTATAACCGGCATAATCCATACAACCCAGCATCTGATATCCCATCTTCTCATGAAATGCAACACTATTATAGATCTTCTTCTCTTCTTCGCTTGGCGGCGGCGTGATCAAGGCAATCGTCTTAATCACACCCTGTGCTTTCAGAATCTCTTCCACTAACGAATATAGTTTCACACCGATATGATGTCCTCTTACCGTATGATCCAAATACACCGTCATCTCTGCACCCCAATGGTATGCCGCTCTTGGATGAAATTCTCCTGCGTAGGAATATCCCACAATCTTTCCGTCCATTTCTGCTATCAGATAAGGATACTTTTCCAATGTATGTGCAATTCGGCTCTTAAATTCCGCAAGAGACGGAACATCATATTCATAGGTAATCGCCGTCTTCTCCACATAATATGCATATATATCCAACAATGCCTGTGCATCTTCTATGGCTGCTGTTCGTATTGTAATCTCTGAATCCATGTATCCTACTCCTTTGTATGAATTATACTCCTAGTATCATCTGACCTTACACTTTGGTGTTATTGTACCACAAAAAGACCGTCGCATAAATACATACGACGGTCCCTTTACATATTCCGACTGTTTCTATTTTTCCTTATCTAATCATTCATTTCAAGCAATCTCTTATACGAAAGATCAATCGCAAACGCTCCCAGCGGTGCCGTCAGCACGATCGCCAATACCGCTACTGTCAGCACGGTATCTCCACAGGCAAAGCCAAGGGATAGCGGGATGCCACCAATCGCAGCCTGCACCGTTGCCTTTGGCGTATATGCCAGCATTGTAAATAACCGCTCTTTCCATGCAAGATCTGTCCGCAGCAGACAACAAAATACTCCGCACATCCGGAATAGCAGCGCTCCTATAATAACCAGCAATGCTTTCCAACCTACATGACCCAGATATCCAATATTCACTGTCGCACCCACTAATACAAACAGGAACACTTCGGCTGCTACCCACAACTTTCCATACTTAACAGATAACCGGACTGCTACCGGTTCTCTCTTCTTTCGAAGACCAATTCCAATAAACATAATTGCGATCATGGCTGAAAAAGTGATCGGTGTAGCAAGAGAATCCTCTGCCACAACTAACAAGAAGGAAATGCTTAGAATGATCAACACCTTTGCCGTATCCCGGATATGCACCTTTTCAAAATATTTTGCTAATGTGATACCAAGAATCAGACCCATCCCTATTCCCAATACAATGGATACCGGAATGTTGACAAATCGCAATACCGAAGCACCCTCTCCCTGCATCATACCTGTAAAGGTAGAGAACAATACGATAACATATACATCATCTACTGACGCTCCCGCTAAGATCAACTGCGGAATCCCTTTCTTCACCCCATAGCCTTCCTCCATCAGCTTTACCATACGGGGAACAACCACTGCCGGGGATACGGCTGCAAGCACGGCTCCTAATACCGCAGCCTCCAATATTGACATTCCCATAAGTCGTGGTGCTAACAATATGATTCCCATCAATTCAAAGCTTGCCGGAACAAAACACATCAGGATTGCCGGTCGGCCAATCTTCTTTAGTCCGGACAGATCCAGTCCTAACCCTGCTCTCGTCAGGATAATAATAAGCGCAATCTTTCTTAGCTCAGAAGAGATTCCAAGAATACTGTCATCTAACAGATTACACACATATGGACCTAACACCATTCCCGTAATCAACATACCGAGCAGACTCGGTAACTTCACCTTCTGACACAGCCATCCCATTGCCATACCAACCATTAGAATCAAAGCAATACTTAGTAACATATATTTTTCCTCCTTCTTCTCCGCAAGGTGCACATCCTTAGCGGAGCATTTTTGCTTTATAGGACGATTTTTCCTATAAAGTAGAAAAAGCTGACAGCTTCTGCGTTATTCTTAACACAGAAGTCATCAGCTTAATAAGCGGTTCAAGTATTCACTACTTAGGGAGAACTTCATTCCCTTCCTATAAAATAGCACACCCGATACCGAATTGGCAAGACTTTCTTTTCATAAGGGTTGATGAAAAATGGATTGTCTTATATTGCCTATATATATTACATTGCTTTCGCATACAGATCCGCAATCTCTTCCTGTGTAAATACCACCGGATTATTTGCTACACCTGCTGCAGATACTTTCATACAGTTCTCTGCCATCCAAGGAATATCTTCCTTTGATAAGCCAAGGTCTGATAATGTACATTCCATATCCAGATTCCGTAACAGGGTACGGATCTTAGGAGCAAGATCCTTCGATGTCACACCACCAAAGATTCTTGCAATCTTTGCAAACTTGAAATGATCTCCCTTTTCAGATGCTTCAATCACAACCGGCGTCAAGGCTGCAAGACCTTTGCCGTGTACGATATCCTTCAAGCCGCTTGCCGGATGTTCCATACCATGTGCTAACGTAACACCTGCTGTATTGATTACCATACCACCAATTGTAGATGCCAACGTGATCTTCTCCCAGGCCTCCTTGCCGCCCTCACCACGATAGACTTTCACAAGGTTATCTGCGATCAATTCCATTGCATATACACTAAGTGCATCGGTAAATGGCTGTGCAATCTTTGATGTATATGCCTCGATACAATGACACAACGCATCGAATCCAACGGATGCTAGTACATGCTTTGGCATTGTCATCATACACTCCGGATCGACAATGGATACCTTTGCCACAATCGCATTGCAACGAAGGGATTTCTTATCTCCATTTTCCGGATTGGTAAGTACCGCAAATCCATTGCCTTCTGATCCTGTACCACAGGTAGTCGGAATCAATACAAGCGGTAATGCTGTATCACTCTTCAATCTGCCGTAAATATAATCATTGATATCTCCATCATTTAATGCTAAGAATGCAATTGCTTTCGCACAGTCCATAATCGAACCGCCACCGATTGCAACGACCACGTCACAACCATTGTCCTTCGCAAACTGTGCACCCTCGATTGCTGTTGTCGTGAGCGGATTCTGTGCTACCTTATCGAACAATACATGATCGATTCCAGCCTGTTTCAAGCTATCTGCCACCTTATCATAAAGACCCGACTTCTTCGCACTGCTCCGTCCGGTTACCACCAATGCCTTATTACCATACGGCTTTGTAAGAGAACCCGTCTCTAACACTTTACCACAGCCAAATACCACATTGACCGGAAGGAAATAATTAAATGCCATTGCAGGAGCTGCTTCTTCCTCAGCCTCCACAGAAACCGTATCCAGAGCTTTCTGCAATGCTGCATCCACGTCATCATTTTCTTCTTCCTCTTCTGATGCAACATCCACATGAGATGCAAATTTCTCTTTGTATTTTAATTTACAGATAATAAAGAATACAACACCAAGCAGTGACCAGCCGCCAGCCATTGCCCATTCCTGAACAACTAACGTACTTCCTGATCCCGGAATCATATACATGACTACCATGAAACCAGACATCAATACTGCCATAACACCGACAAACTTATAATGCTTTACCTTGTATGGACGTTTCATATCCGGTGCTTTGCTTCTTAATATAATGAAAGAAAGTGCCACCATACAATATGCCAGACAGCAGCCAAAGTTACCTGCATCTACGATCCATACTAACATTTTACGTCCAAACAATGGAGCTAATACCGAAAGAATACCAATCAGATACAACGCATTCACCGGAGTCTTATACTTTGGATGTAACTTGGCAAAGGTTCTTGGAATCATATAAGATTCTGCCATCGAATACATGGCCCGGCTACCACCAATCAGGAATGAATTCCAGCTTGTAACAATACCGCACATACCACCAATGATTAGAACCTTTGACATGATGCTGCTGTTAAATGCTTTTGCCATTGCATCTGCGGTAACTAATCCGGAACCTTCCATGGATGCCGCAATATCTGAGGCATTCATCACATATCCAACACCTACAATGATCAATGCATAGAACGCAACGGCTAACACAATCGAAAGAATCATGATCTTTCCAATCTTCTTAAGCGGTACATTGATCTCTTCTGCTGCCTGCGGAATTACATCAAAGCCGATAAAGAAGAATGGTGTCATAACCGCAACACTCATAATTGCTTTCAAAGAAGTTACCGTATCCTCACTTGCAAACAACTGTGGCTGCAGGTTACTCATATCTCCTGAGACAGCAGATGCTACTACTAACAGGATACCAACGCCACCAATAATAACCGTAAGCACCGTCTGTAAGATTGCGGCGGTCTTAGCACCCTTAATATTAATAAAGGTAATAAAGATTGCTACGATCATGGCAACTGCTAACCAGCTTGCATAGATATCAAAGCCTGCTACTGTATACAGATACCCTTTCAAAAACTTAGGATAAATATAGGTAATGATTGTTGGAAGCGCACATGCCTCAAAACATACTACACTGACATATCCTAAGATGATTGCCCAGGTACAGATAAAGGAACCGATCGGTCCCATCGCCTTATAGCTGAATACATGCTCACCACCACACTGTGGAAGTGCTGCGGTAAGCTCTGCATAGGTAAGACCTACAAAGAAAATCATCACTCCACCTAATGCAAAACCAATTGCTGCTCCTATTACACCACCACGGGAGATCCAGTCACCGGTTGATACGACCCAGCCCCAGCCGATCATCGCACCAAACGCAATGACTAAGATGTCCCATGCACTAAATACTTTGTCAAATTCCGATTTTTTCTTTTCCATCTGCCATCAACCCTTTCTTACGTATTTGTCTGAATAAAGGAGAAAGGCGTCAAAAAAACAGGGTATCTGTCTTTTTAACGCCTTTGTTAAATGTAAATGCTTTATTCATATTGTATTAATCTTCAAATCTTAAATCAATCAACTGCAAGATATATTCTGCCGTCTTTTCTATTCCTAATACACTCGAATCGATCATCATATGTCTGGTATGACAATCACTCATGTCTGAACCGGTCATATATTCATATCTTGACTTCAACATACCATCATTATATTTGACCAGTTCCTGTGCTTCCTTCCGGGATACTCCTCTTTGCTCCATAATATGCTGTATCCGGTATTCCTCTGGTGCATAGATAAATATATTAATGCAGTCATCCCGATCTTTTAAGATATAATTTGAACAACGTCCAATGATCACGCAAGAGGATTTCTTTGCAAATTTCTGAATTACCTCAAACTGCGTATAGATAACACGGTTTGTCAGATTCGCGTATCTTGGTCCAAAACTCGTATCAAATTCATATTTGACCTTATCTCCGGAATCCGCTTTCTCTACCAGTTCCCGGTCGACACCTAACTGATCGACCACCTTATCTACTAACGCTCTGTCATAGAACGGGATTCCAAGAGACTCTGCAACCAATTTTCCAATATCCGGGCCGCCACTTCCGTATTCGCAGCCAATATTTACAATAAAGTGTTTCATTTACATCTCTCCTATCTCTCTAAGCAATATTACATTGTATCAGCAAGAAGGCTTTCTATAATGCTTCTACTGCTTCCTTAATAATCTCATATGCTTTATCACATTCCTCTTCACATACGATAAGCGGTGGGATCAAACGGATGATATGCGCTCCAATTGCCGTGATCAGTAACTTACGATCTAAGCATCCATGTTTTACTTCCACACCACTAATGCTGTCATCAAATTCTACACCAACTAACAAGCCCTGATGTCTGACTTCCTTAACATGTGGCAACGTCTCTAACTTTGCTGCGAAATAATCGCCCATCTTCTTGGCATTGCCTGCCAAGTCTCTATCTAATAACTCATTTACTTCTGCAAGTGCTGCTGCACAGCTTACCGGATGTCCACCAAAGGTAGTTCCATGAGAACCCGGTGTAAATGCTTTCGCAACCTCTGCGGTCGCACAGATGGCACCGATCGGCATTCCTCCACCTAAGCCCTTTGCCATAGATACGATATCCGGCTTAATACCATAATTCATATATGACATAACCGCTCCGGTTCTGCACCATCCGGTCTGTACCTCATCGATCAAGAGCAACATGCCTTTCTCATCACAGAACTCACGAAGTCCCTTCATGAATTCCATTGTTGCAGGATGTACACCACCTTCACCCTGTACCGGCTCTACCATGATAGCAATGGTATTCTCTGTACATGCATTCTTAAATGCTTCCAAATCATTATATGGTGCATAAGAGAAACCGTAAGTCATTGGACCAAATCCGACCTGACATCCATTGCCCGGCTGACCGGTTGCTGACATTGCTCCGAAGGTTCTTCCATGGAATCCCATCTTAGCTGTTACGATATGATATTTATTTGGGCCATACTTCTCAATACCATACTTACGAGCCATCTTGATCATTGCCTCATTCGCTTCTGTTCCTGAATTCTGATAAAAGATCTTATCCATACCGATCGTCTCACAAACCTTTTCGGCTAACAATGCCTGTGGAATGGTATATGGATAATTGAAGGTGTGCATGATGTCACTCACCTGATCTTTTACAGCAGCTACAACCTTCTCATTACAACTACCTGCATTGTTTACGGCAATTCCTGCATAGAAATCCAAGTATGGCTCGCCATTCTCATCATATATATACATGTCCTTTGCTGTCTCAGCGAGAAAATCGAAACGCTCGTAAGTCTCGATCATATACTTGTTAACTTTGTCCTTAATGTCCTGTGCGCTTAATCCTGTGTCTTTTAACTTCATATTCGTATCCTCCTATATGTATGTACTATCATATTGTTCCGTTCCATCTGGTTCTCCAGGTGTTACATCCAATAAATACGTTCGCAGAATTCAGATCTTCGTGCAAGCACAAATCTGTACTCTTCTCATCGTATACACAAAAAGAGAGCAAGGAACACTTATCCTTTGATAAGCACCCTTGCTCAAATCTTTATCTTTTATATTGGACAAACATACAATAGCACTCTCCGATACTCTTGTCAATACATAATTTTGCAAAAACTATATTTTTTTCGATCAGATCCTGTATTTTTCTTAATTTTCGAAACTTTTCTGTCAAAATCCTTAATTCTTTGGCTCAAATCTTCTCATTTGCTTTTGTTGAAATTTGCATATTTTGCGTTACTTTTTTGATCATTTCATACATTTCATTCAACATTTGTGCATTATATTGAACAAAGTGAACATTTTAATAATATATACAATATTTCACCTTCATAATTCATAACATTTGCATTATCATCTCATCACTACAAAGAAACACATGAAGCTTACTTTCTCATTGGTTGCGTTGCGATAGATATGCATCTGATCCGTCTCAAACCGAAACACTTGCGACTTTCCGACTACATGCTGCTCTCCACGACATTCTACAGTCACCTCGCCATCCATCACCGCCAGATATTCCCGCGTCTTCTCTCCATGGCCACCACTGATATATTCCGCACCGGGTTCAATATCAATCCGATAGATCTCAACCTGATGATTGTCCTCATATGGAAAGCATGTCCATACCCGGTACTTTCCCTCTAATTCCTTCGTTGGGATCATTTCCTCCGGCGTTACGAGACAGGCGTCCATGGGCGGTGCTGCAATCAGTTCCTGAAATGCAATCCGCATCCCACTCGTAATCTTACCTAATACACCTAAGGACGGATTCGCCGTTCCTTTCTCAATCTGCGCCAGCATACTCTTGCTGACGCCCGTCTGTTCTGCGACCGCATCTAAGCTCATTCCCTTTGAGGTTCGTATTCTTTTCAAGTTCGTTGCTACATTATGTGACAAATAATCCATACATTCCACTCCTCATATCTCTTTACCGGAAAACAGCGGCTGCACGCAGCCGCTGCCTTTCAATAAAAAGTTTCACTTGTATCTATTATGACATATGCGGTACGCCAGTGCAAGACAGACTGCATACCTTATTTGCTGCTACACTCTTTCACAGCCGCCTCAAATATATCAAGACCTGCTTCCAACTGCTCATCGGTAATAACAAGTGGTGCCAGGAAGCGAATGACATTGTTATAGGTTCCCGCTCCCTCTACCAGCAATCCGTTCTTTGCACAAGTCTGTATTACATCTGCTGTCAATGCTGCATCCGGCTCCTTCGTCTCTGGATCTTTCACGAACTCAATACCGATCATACCACCAAGACCACGCACATCACCGACTACAGGATATTTCTTCTGTATCTCTTTATAACGGGCTGTCACTTTCTTACCAATCTCAACTGAACGATCTGCTAAATGATCCCGCTCCATGATCTCAATGGTCTTAAGTGATGCTGCACAGGCAAGCGGGTTACCACAATAGGTACCACCAATTGTACCAGGAGCAACACCTTCCATTACCTCTGCTCTTGCAATAATGGCAGATAATGGAACACCCGCAGCAATGGACTTCGCTGTTGCTATAATATCCGGCTCCACTCCCGCTTCCTTCCAATACTCTGATGCAAACATACGACCGGTACGGCAGAATCCAGACTGTACCTCGTCTGCGATCAACAAAATACCATTATCATCACAGATCTTACGAACTGCCTTGATCCATTCAATCGGTGCCGGAATGAATCCACCTTCACCCTGTAATGGCTCTACTACAATTGCTGCGATCGTATCTGCTGCTGCACACTGTTCAAAAACTGCTTTAATGGAATCAATATAATATTCTACTTCTTTCTCCTCAGGAAGACCTTCCGGATTTCTATAATAATATGGGAACTGTGCACGGAATACACCATCTGCTAATGGACCCATACCTGCTGCATATGCCTTCTTAGAGGTCATGGTCATCGTATAATAAGTTCTTCCATGAAAGGCTCCAGAAAATACAATGATATTCGACCGTCCGGTATATCCCTTTGCAACCTTGACTGCATTTTCATCTGCTTCTGCACCACTGTTAGCAAAGAATACCTTCTTCTTGTCACCTTTGACCGGTGCAATAGAACCTAACTTCTCAGCCAATGCCACGTAGCCCTCATGTGTCACAACATTAAACATACCATGAAAATACTTGTCTGCCTGTGCCTTTACCGCCTCTACAACCTCTGGCTGTGAGAAACCGATGTTCAATACCCCAACACCGCCAATCCAGTCAAGGAACTTATTACCATCCACATCTTCGATCATGGCACCCTCGCCCCGTTCAATAACAACCGGATAACTGCAACGGATCGCAGATGGTACGGCTGCTTCTCTTCGATCAATGATGGCCTGTGCTTTTGGTCCTGGTAACGTCTTTGTAATGATTTTTGGTAAATCTGTTCTTAACATACTGCATTCCTCCTGTACACTTTGCATTTATGGTGCAAAACCATATATCTTACTAAAGATCGTTGTATGCATCTGCATATTAGAATTTTGCACCTTTATGTCATGATAAAGAAAAAAGGACCACGATATATACTAAGTACACCGTTGTCCTTAACTGTTTACAAGTATGCCACAGTTGCCGTTGAATTACTATATTCCGGCAGCACAACATTTTTTCACATCAATTGTGCCGTCAGCACAACATGCCCTTTGACATTTATTATATAAAGTAGTATTCTCCTTATAAACGCAACTCATAGCACAATTCATCGGATTTTATAATACAATCCGTGTGACATATTACACATCGCTAAAGGAGGATTTTTATGTCTTTGATTTTAAAGGATGTTTTTGAAGATACTAAAAGAATCTATGGTTTAGAACTTCTTGCCGGCAGTAAAGGTCTCGCTAGCATTATGAACTGGGTCTATCTTGCAGAGGACGCAACCGCATCGGAATTTCTAAGTCCCGGTCAGCTTGTCATTACGACCGGAGTCAGCCGCCCCCATTCCTCTGCCTGGTTATCTGAACTCATACAGATGCTGATACAGGCACACACCTGTGGTCTGATCATTAATGTTGGAAATTATATTACCGAAGAAGACATTACCAAAGAGATCCGGCAGTTATGTGATGATTCCGATTATCCATTATTCATCATGCCATGGAAGACGCATATTGCAGACATCACACATGATTATTACAACCGGATCTTTGCCGATAACCAGACCGAACAGACACTTACCAATGCGTTTCTGAATCTGGTTCGTACTCCCTTTGATACATCCTATAGTGTATCTGTATTAGAGGAATATGGATATTTTTCCCATCAGCCATACGGCATCCTGTACCTGCAGGCAGATGAATGGAATACAGATACTGCAAGAAATATTTCCCGTACTGCCAAAGCTGCACATCCACAATGCCACATCTGTATCACCAAACAGTATCTTGCCATTATCATTCCCCAGCCAGATACCACCGAACTGTCCGATATGGCAGATGAGCTTTTTCATACCTACACTCTGCATGTGCCAAATAACAGCTTATATATCGGAATCAGCAACACCTGTAACGGCTTTGCTGAATTTGCCAGAGCTTTCTATTATGCCAAGTCTGCCGCCCGCATCGCACACTACCGGCAGCAAGCAATATGTAACTTTGACAGCTTAGGCTTCTACAAGGTGCTGCTATCCGTCAGTGACCGCACATTATTAAAGGACTATGTCCGGCAAATGTTAGGACCCGTATTCGATTATGATGAACAGCATCACAGCAGCTACACGGATACCCTTTATCAGTATCTGCTATGTGATGGCAGTATTCTCCGCATTGCAGATGCCCTGTACTGCCACCGCAATACGGTCAATTACCGGGTTAAATTATTAAAAGAAACCCTGCATTATGAGTTAGACGATATGCAGACCCGTTGTGAACTGCTGATTGCCTACCAGATTCAGGAATTCCTGACCTTAGACCTCTGATTCCGGTTCCTTGCAGACATCTACCCAGCCCGCTGCTCCGGCAGCCTGTTCTAACTCCGCAATCGTAAGTTTCACCGCACTGTGATCATTTCCTGCCGCCGGATATACCGTATCAAACCGTTTCAGGCTTTCATCTAGGTATACCTTCACGCCATCCTTGATACCAAACGGACATACACCACCCGGCGCATGACCGATCCACTCTTCTACCTGATCGTATGGAATCATTTTCGCCTTCACATGAAAAGTATTCCTGAACTTCTTATTATCTACTCTAGACATTCCCTCGATCAAAACCAGAATGGCTTCCTCTCCCACTAAGAAAGACATCGTCTTTGCGATTCTGCCCGGTTCCACGCCAACTGCTTCTGCTGCCATGGCAACGGTGGCAGTGGACGCCTCAAATTCTATTACATGGTCAAGAAATCCTTTCTCCTCTAAATACGCTTTTGCTTTCTCAATTGACATATATCCAATCTCCTTTCTATCCCGGAATACATTTTCGTAATCATCCTATATTCCTCTATTTTATGTATGACAAATACATTCTAACTGTTTCCATCGTTATCATACCATACTCGTACTATTTTTAACAGTTAACCTTTTTCGCTAAAAAATTAAAAAAATTTCCTTGTGTATTTGGCATAATAATATTAAAATAGATGTGGTTTACAAATAATAATATAATTTTAGGAAGGTTTATTATGAAAAAAGTTGTTAAATTCGGTGGAAGTTCTTTAGCCAGCGCAGAACAGTTCAAGAAAGTTGGCAATATCATTCACGCAGATGAAAGCCGCGTATATGTGGTTCCATCCGCTCCTGGTAAGCGTTTTGATGAAGATACCAAAGTAACAGATATGTTACTGCACGCTTACGAAAGTGCCAGCGAGGGCAAAGACATCAAAGAGGAAATGAAAGCAATTAAGGCAAGATATGACGAGATCATTACCGGCTTAGAGCTCAAAGATTTCAGTTTAGATCAGGATTTCGAAGAGATTACCAAACTCTTAATCGAGAATCCACAGAAAGACTTTGCTGCTTCCCGTGGAGAATTCTTAAACGGTAAGATCATGGCTGCCTACCTCGGCATTGATTTCATTGATTCTGCTGAAGTAATCTACTTCAACGAAGAAGGCAATTTGAATGACTATAAGACATATAAGAGATTAGGTGAGCGTCTTTCCCAGTGTGAAAGAGCCGTTATCCCTGGTTTCTATGGAATGGGCAAAGATGGCAACATCAAGACATTTTCCCGTGGTGGTTCTGACGTAACCGGTTCTATCGTGGCAAGAGCAAGTAAAGCCGATGTATATGAGAACTGGACGGATGTATCCGGCTTCTTAGTTGCAGATCCTCGTATCGTACCAGATCCAAAGCCAATCAAGTACATTACTTACCGCGAACTTCGTGAGTTATCTTACATGGGGGCTTCTGTGCTCCATGAGGATGCCATTTTCCCAGTCCGTAGCTGTGGTATTCCAATCAATATCAAGAACACCAACGCTCCGGAAGATGCCGGCACCTGGATTGTAGAAAGCACCTGCAAGAAGCAGGATTATGTAGTAACCGGTATTGCAGGTAAGAAGGATTTCTGTACTATTTTCATTTCCAAAGCAATGATGAATGCAGAGATCGGTTTTGGACGTAAAGTATTACAGGCATTTGAGGAGAACAACATTTCCTTCGAGCATATGCCATCCGGTATCGACACAATGACTATCGTTGTACATGCCGACGAATTCATGGATAAAGAGCAGAGCGTCGTATCTGCTATTCATCGTCTTGCAGAGCCAGACTCTGTTGAGATTGAATCCGGTCTTGCCTTGATCGCCGTTGTAGGTCGTGGCATGAAGTCAGCAAGTGGTACTGCTGGCAAACTCTTCACTGCTTTGGCAAACAAAGGCATTAACATCAAGATGATCGATCAGGGTTCTTCTGAGCTTAATATCATCATCGGTGTTGAGAATAAGGATTTTGAGACTGCGATTGAAGCGATCTATAAGACCTTTATCACAAAGTAAACTTATTCCCTTGCACAGCGTAAGTAAAACGGACGCGCATGTTTGGGTTGTGAACCCGGCTTTGGGCGTTGTCATATTGCAGCAGGCACATTTGCATTACGGGCTCGCACGCAGCAGACACTAATGCTCCTTATAATATGCTAACTCACAATAAAAGAGGCTATGGATTCTTGAATGTATATATGCGTTATACGT
>CACWQE010000067.1 GCA_902762905.1 uncultured Lachnospiraceae bacterium
TACTGTGAAGATGCAGGATTATTCTATGGAAGAGATTCAAAAGAAGCATCTGATCCTCTTTCTGCCCTATGTACTGCTACGGCTGAGACCACAGTTGGAAAGCCGTAACGGAATCAACAAAGAGGAATTGACATACCTTGTCAACTCCGTTATAGTAATCTTAAACGAAGAAGTACAGTTGGGGAATATCACAGAACTGCAACAGAAAGACATTCTGGAATTGTTCACCCGTGCTTCGAAGAAGATATTTACACATTACCCGGAATATCAGAGGGAGGTGTCATCTATGACAGAGTTGAAGATTAAGACATTGTCAATGCAGTTGGCAGAAAAGGACGAGCAATTGGCAGAACAGAAAGAACAATTGGCAACTTATAGGGCGGAACTGGCCGACAGAGATGCTGCACTTGCTGATCAAGCCGCTGCTATTGCGGATAAAGACGCAGAACTTGCCGATAAGGACGTTATTATTGCTGCATTAAAGAAACAATTAGCCTTGCAATAAAAGCGTATGTCATTTACTAACGACCAATTAACATTTTTGTGGGCAGGTACACAAGTGAGCTGCATTGAGATAAGGTAATACACATAACGAATAAAGAAGACTGGTATGGTTGGCGCATCCATATCAGTCTTTTTGCATGTGTTTCAAGCCCCACTTGAAAAAATAGTATCAAGTTCAAGCCCTGCTTGTTGGTGTTCTTCTTGGATATCCCGTATAATCAAATATGTCTTAGGACAAAGGATATCTGAGAGGAGAGTGGATAAAGATGCAACAAGGATTAATAAGATTTTGTGTGTGGGCAGTTGTTATTGCCTTTCATTTTGTGGTGAATGCAGTGCAGGCAATTGTAAAAGGGCTATGGTATGTAGCGGGTGTGATCCAGCAGCGAGCACTGATGATATGGATTGGATTATATCTCTTAGCTGAGTTGGTAGGAGGTTATCCGGCAAGGTTTTTTAATTTCAAAATACTGGGAGTGTCAGTTGGAATATATGGTTGTATCATTGCTGCAATTATTGGTATAATTCAATTAGTAATGGCAATTATAGGGTGTTTTAAACAGGGACAGTCTGAAAGTGATTCCGGACAATGAGAGGAAAATGATGGAAGTGTCAGGTTGGATTCATAAAATTTTATGATTGGTTGAGGATGGAGTAATACATATGGCGGATAAAATGCAACAAGGATTTGGAAAACGATTAAGAAAGGCACGGGAGGAGAAGGGATATACATTAGAATATTTAGGTGAACGGTTGGAGATAACATATCAGTCTGTAAGTAATTGGGAAAATGAGATTAATGTTCCAAGCCTAAATAACTTGATCAAAATATGTGAGGTGTTAGAGGTGTCCAGCGACTGGTTATTGCTAGGGAAAAGACAACCGTCTTATATTGGAACAACCTTGGAAGATATGTCTGACCGAATGTTTAATGAAGAGCATATGTATACCTATGTGAAACAGTTTGCAACTTTTCATAACCTGTATCAGACGTTAAAGGTACTTCCATATGCCAGAGAGAAACATGCGGGACAGGTGCGAAAAGGAAAGGACAAAGTGCCATATATTTACCATCCGCTGATGCTTGCCTGCCATGGACTTGCGCTTGGATTGGTGGATGACAATCTCATTTCAGTAGCACTATTGCATGATGTCTGTGAGGATTGTGGTGTGTTAGTGGAAGATCTGCCGGTAAATGATGAGACAAAAGAGGCAGTGCGGTGTCTTACACAGGATTGGGATCTCGAGCATGAGACGACATGGGATAAGAAGAGATATTATGAGAAAATAGCGGCAAATCCGATTGCACTCATGGTAAAATTACTTGACCGTTGCAATAACATTTCCAGTATGGCGATGGGATTTGATCAGCAGAAAATAGCGGATTATATCAAAGGAACGATGAGGTGGATCTATCCGTTAATGGATCAGGGCAGATATGATTATCCGCAATACCGGGATGCTATTTTTCTGATCCGCTATCACATATACAGTGTGGTCGAGGCAATGAAACGGCAATTAAGTGGTGAGCACTAATAGAAAAGAAATTCTTCTTTTTTCACATTAATTTAATATAAATGTGGGATTCTATCAAAGACAGATTTGCAACATAGTATTAGAAGTGATATACTAGCCAATGTTAAGCGAAGAAGATAGTTAATTGATAGAATCATACAAAAGTGAAAATGGAGGATATACAGAAGATGCAGTACGAGGAGAGAGAGACGGGATATAGCAGATTACAAAGATGGAAACATTATTTATTTGCGACAGTAATATGTTTGATGATAATGTTCGTTCCGCTTCCAAGCGAGGCGGCAACGGTTGATTTTAATGCAAAGATGACGGAATTGCAGACAAAGTTTCCGAATGAAAAGTATTGGAATCATGTAGGGCAGATGGCAGATAATCCAGATGGGTACACAGATACTCCATGTCCAGAGGAATTGCACAAAAGAAAAACAGAAGGTTTACACACAAATGGAATAAATGGGAAAAATGGATGTACCTGTAACCATTTTACAGGGCACAATATCAATGGAATCGGTGATCTTTCTGCAACGCAATGCATGGGATTTGCATATAAGCTGGGATATGATGTGTTTGGAGCAACAACTTGGACCCGACATGCGAATGCAGGCGCAGCATATCTAGAGATTGCAGTAGGAGATATTGTAAGGATCGGTGGTTCGCATACAGTATTCGTCACAGGTAAAAATGGAAATGTAATCTCCGTTGCAGAAGCTAATCATAATCCTGGCTGTCAGATTTCCTGGGGCAGGATAATTGATCTGACAACGGTTACCATTACAAACTATGACCGGGCAGATAATTATGCTGTTGTGTTAGGTGATGTACCAGCACCACCAACCACGGAAGCAACGACCGAAGCGACCACACAGGCAACAACACAGGTAACAGGCAGCACATTCCAGAAAGCGAAAGACGGCGTGCACAACTGTTACTATGAGAATGGAAAGTTAGTAAAGAAGCAATGGTTTTCTGTAGATGGCGAAGATTATTATGCAAATGAAGATGGCTTGATCTTAGTCAGCCAGTGGCTATATAAGGGAAATACTTTAGTCTATGTGAAAGCAGACGGATCGGTAGCTCGCAAAGAATTGGTGAATATCAATGGCAACACCTATTTCTTCAAAGCCAATGGCAAGCGTTCCGCAGGCTGGAAAAAGTACGATGGAAAATACTACTATTGTACGAAGAAGGGAATTGTACTGAAGAAACAGTGGATCATCAAGGGAAGAAAACGTTATTACGTACAAAAAGATGGCAGCCGGGCACAGAATAAATATGTAAAGATTAAAGGAAGAAGATACTATTTTAACAGAAGTGGTAAGATGGTTGCCGGTAGATAACAATGAGACAGACAGCATTATATATTGAATAAAGTTTCCCCATCTCTGAAATGGTTTCGGAGATGGGGATATTTATTTAATATATGTCAGGCATCCTTTCTCGTCGAAAAATCAAATTTCCGCATATATCTTGCGAACGATACCCACTAGGACAGGTCTTCCCGTTCCCGTATAATAATACCAAATGAACATATCAAGGGAGGCTAGAACATGAAGGAAACGTGTTATCAGATTAAGGAAGCAGCAGCGAAAGTTGGTGTGGAGTCCCATGTTTTGCGGTATTGGGAAGAGGAATTAAAGATGGACATTCACCGCAACGAAATGGGACATCGCTACTATACAGAAAAAGACATTGAAGTACTTTCCAAAGTTCGGGATTTGAAAGAAAAGGGATTACAGTTAAAAGCCATTCGAAACTACCTTGAGATGAGAAGAAAGCAGATTACGCAGGAAAGAGGACAGACCACGGTTCAAACGATCGTAGAGAATATGGAAAAACAGACTGATAAAAAAGAGGCACACACTGCAAATTCGGATAAACATGAGGTTGTTCCGGTCAGTCAGCAGATCCTGTCTAATGAGGAGAAAATGCAGCAGTTCCAATTGCTGATGAACCGGATTGTCGGTAATGCGATTCAGGAAAACAATGAACTGATCGGTAAGTCGGCAGGTGAGCATGCGGCAAATGCGGTTGTTACACAGTTTCAGGGAATGACCAAGGAGCAGGAAGAACGGGCAGAAGCAAGGTATCGGAAGTTAGATCAGACACTTCGCGAGATTCAGCAGGCAAGGTTAGAGGCGGCTGCGGCAAATATGCGTCCGGTGGACAAGCGTAAACAAAAACGGTTGAAGCGTAAGGGCAACCAGCAGAACAATATACATAATCAGGAAGAAACAGCAAAGGATGTGGTTTCTGGAAAAGCCTCCGATGTTTCATAGAATATATGTAATTGTAAATGCTTATGCAGAATAAGAAAAGTGTGTATCACAAAGAATGATTTGGACTGCTGATTTTGATTTATGTACTGTGAGAAAAACACAAAATCATATTGCATTTCTTAAGGATTCAGATATAATAAGGAAGATAGTGTAATAAAGAGCGGGACAGACCTGCACCGATCGATTCGGATTGGATATTATTGAGAAAGAGGGATGCAGAAGATGAAAAACATGATCAATTTCAGCAATTTCTCCAAAGAGGAATTGAACGAGATTCTGGATCTGGCATATGACATGAAGAAGTCGCCGGAGAAGTATGCGGAGAGTTTGAAAGGCAAGAAGTTATATACATTATTTGAGAAGACCTCGACAAGAACATTTTTGTCATTTACTACAGGTATTACAGAGCTTGGTGGTACATATTACAATCAGCTTTGGAAGGATTCCAACTTTGTACTTGGTGAGACGGTTTCCGAGATCAAATATGTATGTCGGAATGTAGATATTATTATGGCTCGTCTGATCAAGAATGAGACGGTGGAGTTGTTTAACAAGAATGCAACGGTTCCATTTATTAACGGTTGTGATTCTACATATCATCCATGTCAGATTTTGGCAGATGCCCTTACTTTGAAAGAGCATTTTGGTGGATTGAATGTGAAGTTAATGTACATAGGTGCAAAGAACAATGTGTTTAATTCGTTGGTGGAATTCTTTGCCAAGATGGGTGAGGGAACCATTTACGGACTTACCCCATTAGTAAATGATACCGCTGTGGATGCAGAGTTTTATGAGAAGGCAAAAGCAACCGGTCATTATGTAGAGTTAGATCCTGCAATGTCTATGGAGGAGGCAAAGAAGTATGCAGCCGATATGGATGTGTTATATACCGATACATGGGTAGATATGGAGTTCTTCAATAATCCGGCTTACAAGGAGCAGAAAGAAGAGACGTTGGCGAAGATGATGCCATATCAGATTAACAAAGAATTCCTTGCCGGCAGCAAAGCAAAGGTAATGCATGATATGCCAATGCATGTTGGATTCGAGATCAGTCAGGATGTGGTAGATGCCAATCTTGATTTCATTTTAGATCAGGCAGAGAACCGGCGGCATGCTGAGAAAGCCGTTATGGTGACATTAATTAATAGTTGATTATGATATCCTGTCATGGAGGATTGCATGGCAGGATTTTCTATGGGTGAAAATATGGAGTTAGACATTGCACTAAATGCCCTTGCCATTATATTATTTCTTGGATTTGGAACGGCGAGCGTCATTGCGTTTTCGACAATTGATAAACAGAAAGAGATTACAATAGAAAGCCGTTATGGACGGCAGACGGGTCCGTTAGAGATTCTATATGTGAATCTGTCCCTTGTTCTGGTGGCGGGAATGTTGCACGTTCATAATTACCGGTTTCTGCCGGCACTGTTTGCATTTATACTATTGATATTTTTAAACAGCCGGATGCGAAGCGGGATTGCGCCGATTGGTGTATTTATCGGCACAACCTATTTAGAGTGGAATAAGATTGTGGCATATCGCATTGTAAATGATGAGATCAGCACGATAGAACTTCGTGTTATGGCTAACCGTAAACAATATGTCCTGCGTATTGCGAAAGAGTTTCGGAAAGAAGCAGAGGCGTATTTAAAAGAGCATGGAATACCATGCCAGATAGAACAAACATCACAGGAGGATAAAGATGAGACATTTAATTGATCCAATGGATTTGAGTGTGGAAGAGATTGATAAACTGTTAAACTTAGCAGATGATATCATTGCACACAAGGAAAAATATCAGGACGTTTGTAAGAGAAAGAAATTAGCAACCTTGTTTTTTGAACCAAGTACACGTACCCGTCTAAGTTTTGAGGCGGCTATGTTAGAGTTGGGTGGTAATGTATTAAGTGTCTCTTCGGCAGCATCTTCTTCTGCCAGCAAAGGAGAGAGTGTGGCAGATACGGTGCGGGTGGCATCCTGCTATGCAGATATCATTGCGATGCGCCATCCAAAAGAAGGTGCACCATACTTAGCAGCTATGAAGTCAGGGGTTCCGATCATCAATGCAGGAGATGGCGGACACAATCATCCGACACAGACATTGACGGACTTGCTTACAATACGCAGGGAAAAGGGAAGATTAAATGATATCACGATCGGTTTTTGTGGAGATCTTAAGTTTGGACGTACCGTACATTCCCTGATTAAAGCATTGTCCCGATATGCGAACATTCATTATATCATGATCTCGCCGGAGGAATTAGAGCTTCCGGAATACATCAAGGAAGAGGTATTTGAACAGAAGAATATTCCATATGAACAGGTGCGTACGATCGACGAAGTGATAGATCGCTTGGATGTGTTATACATGACCAGAGTACAGCAGGAGCGTTTCTTCAATGAGGCAGATTACATCCGTTTGAAAGATACCTATATTTTAGACATGCCTAAATTGAAAAATGCAAAAGAAGATCTGAGTATTCTGCATCCGCTTCCTCGTGTCAATGAGATTGCTGTGGAGATTGATGATGATCCAAGAGCCTGCTATTTCAAACAGGTATTAAATGGAAAATATGTCCGTATGGCATTGATCATGACACTGCTTGGATTAGCGGATTCCGTTAAGGAATAGACAGACTCATAGATCAAAGGATGACCTCCGTGTAAGACATCAGATACAGGGATTATGCGGATAGAAAGCGATGTACAGAAAGAGAGGATACAAGTTATGAATATAGATAGTATTCAAAATGGAATCGTGTTAGATCATATTACAGCCGGAAAGGCAATGTTAGTGTATAAATATCTACATTTGGACCGCTTGGATTGTTCAGTTGCAATTATTAAGAATGCAACAAGCCGCAAGATGGGAAGAAAAGATATTCTAAAGATCGATCACCCGGATTATGATATCAACTTAGATATTCTCGGATATATTGATCCGGATATCTCAGTCAGCATCATCAAAGATGGCGTAACGGTTGAGAAGAAAAAGGTTGGATTACCGGATCGCATTGTGAATGTCGTAAAATGTAAGAACCCACGGTGCATCACAACGACAGAGCAGGGGATTCAGCAGATTTTCAAATTGACGGACCCGAAAAAACGGATATACCGCTGCGTATATTGCGAAGCAGAGAATCAGGGCGAAGAGCTATAACAGGATCAAAAGACCGTTCTATTACCATATATTGCCTTAACTTTTTTAAGTCAAATTGGAAAAAACGGTTTACAAATCGTTGGTTCATGCTATAATGAAAATAATTACGTCTACACTAAGTAGTCGAGGACTATAGCAAGAGGTGCGATATGGAGCAGTATGTAATTAAGGGAGGCACTCCATTAGTAGGGGAAGTTTCCATTGCAGGAGCAAAGAATGCAGCACTGGGTATTTTGGCTGCAGCAATTATGACAGATGAAGAGGTTGTAATTGAGAACGTTCCGAATGTAAGAGATACCAGAGTACTTTTGCAGGCAATTGAGGGAATTGGCGCAAGAGTTAAATATATAGATGAACACACAGTTAAGATTTGTGGAGGAACCATTAACCCACACGCGGATAATTGCGTGGATGATGAGTTTATCCGTAAGATCCGGGCATCCTATTATCTGTTAGGTGCAATGCTTGGAAAGTATAAGCGTTCGAGCGTGGCACTGCCGGGGGGATGTAACATTGGAAGCCGTCCGATCGATCTTCACATCAAAGGATTTAAGGCCTTGGGCGCAGAAGTTGACATACATAGCAGTATGATTCATGTAGAGGCAGAGCAATTGATCGGTAATCACATTTATATGGATGTGGTTTCTGTTGGAGCAACCATTAATATTATGATGGCGGCAGCTTTGGCAGAAGGTAAGACAACAATCGAGAATGCAGCGAAAGAACCACATATTGTAGATGTTGCGAACTTCCTCAATAGTATGGGAGCTAATATCAAGGGCGCGGGAACGGATGTGATCCGGATTCGCGGCGTTGAGAAGTTGAAAGGTACGGAATATTCTATTATTCCGGATCAGATAGAGGCAGGAACCTTTATGGTGGCAGCGGCAGCGACAAAGGGAGATATTACAATCCGTAATGTTATTCCGAAGCATTTGGAAGCAATTTCTTCCAAATTAAAAGAGATTGGTGCTGTTGTTATGGAATATGATGATGCGGTTCGTGTAGTCAGCAATCACCGGTTACGTGCTACGAATATTAAGACATTACCATATCCTGGATTTCCTACAGATATGCAGCCACAGATGGCGGTTGTATTAGCGTTATCAGAAGGCACGTCGATCATTACGGAGAGCATATTTGAGAACCGTTTTAAGTATGTGGATGAATTATTCCGTATGGGTGGTCAGATTAAGGTAGAGGGCAATACTGCCATTATTGATGGTGTAGAGCAATTTGTTGGGGCGAATGTAGTAGCACCAGACTTGCGTGCCGGGGCAGCTTTGGTAATCGCCGGTTTGTCTGCGGATGGTTTTACAGTCGTGGAAGATATTAAGTATATTCAACGTGGATATGAAGCGTTTGATGAGAAGATCCGTGCACTTGGTGGACAGATCGCTGTCGTTGAGACAGATAAAGAGATTCAGAAGTTCAAGTTAAAAGTTGGATGATGTAGAATGTATTTTTGTTGCAGTTGGGAATTCTGTATTCCTGATTGCAACGTAATGTAAGGCAGAGTGTTTTTGGCTCGCCAATTCACAATGGGCTATATTCTGGAGGCTCATTTTTCAAGAACCAGTTCGGTTCGCTTTTTTCACATTTTTTTTGTTAGACCTATCACAAAAGAAGAGGGGTGTATTTAGTGTACAATATTTTATTACTACAGGAGGGTAATTCGTGCAACTGCAGGGTGAAAGAGTATTTGCAGTTGAGTGATTACAATGTTGAGGAAGAGGATCTGAATCAATTGCATAATCTGGTAAAGGTTGTGTATAACAAAGATCTGGTTCTGCTGTATTGTAGCGATGTCACATATTATTTTTCGTTGTGCGAAAGAATCCGAAGTCTGACAGATGTTCCAATCGTTGTGCTTACAGGCAGTGATGACGAATGGGTCAAGATCAAGATGTTTCAGGCTGGGGCAGATGACTATATCGTAGAACCTTATCATAGTGGAGAGCTTGTGGCAAGAGTAAGAGCCAGGTTAGAACAATACCGGCGTCTGACGAGTTCGTATGGTTATATTAAAGTGGGACATCTGACGATCGCTATGCTGAGTCGAAGGGTATACCTGAATAATATAGAGATACCGATGACGATCCGTGAGTTTGATGTGTTATCGTATCTGGCGCAAAGACCGGATATTGTGGTCAGTAAAGAGGAGATATATCAGGCTATGTGGCAGGAGAAATTTGTTGATACGGCATATAATAGTGTAGCAGCGTATATTAAGAAGATCCGCAAGAAGATTGAGCCGCATCCGGAAGACCAGAAGTATATTGAGACAATATGGGGAATCGGATATCGGTTTAACACGTAATCTGTGGGTTGCATTTTATCAGGCTGCCCCTTATAATCGGAGAAAGATAGATATGATTGTGTAAGGAGGCTGTTTGGGTGAAAGTTGAGATATTGTATGAGGATGAAGATATCTTAGTTTGTGTGAAACCGGTGGGAATGCCGGTGCAGGGTGACAAGAGCAGGGATAAGGACTTGCTTACTTACCTGAAACATTATGTTTTTGAAAAGGATGAGATGGAGGAAGAACCTTATCTTGCGATGGTGCATCGCTTAGATCGTCCGGTAGGTGGCGTTATGGTGTTTGCGAAGAATCAGGATGCGGCAGCCGATCTTTCGGATCAGGTGCAGGATGGTACGATGGTGAAGTTCTATCAGGCAATTCTGACAGGTGAATTGCCAGACGAATCCGGCACCTTGGAAGATTATCTCGTGAAGGACGGGAAGACGAATACAACAAAGGTGGTAAAGAAAGGAACAAAGGGTGCGAAGAAAGCAATCTTAGATTATGAAGTATTAGATGTTTTTGAGACGGACAAGGGAATTCTGACTTATGTGTTGATCGAACTGCTGACCGGCAGACATCATCAGATCCGGGTACAGATGGCAAGTCGGGGAGCCGGCATTTATGGCGATACGAAGTATAATCCGCAGTTCATGAAAACGAAGAAACAGTATCAGCAGATTGCATTGTTTGCAACCCGGTTAGAGTTTGAACATCCATCAAACGGAGAGCATATGGTGTTCAAATGCGAACCGGAAGGAGATGTATTTGACGTTATTGAGATGGAGGATTTTTAGACGTAAGTATTATACGCTATCCAATATATAGATGTTTTTTACATCATTTGAGAAATGCATCCAATGAATATAATATGGTTAGATCAGGGTAAGATATTATGGAAGATATCTTACCCTTTTTACTTTATAGGAAAGTTTGTCCTATGTAATATTGATGTAACAGAGGAGGACATATGCATGTACCGGAAAATAGGAATTTATGTTGTGGCATTTCTTGGAGTATATCTGGCGTTTCGGTTTCTTCTTCCGTTAGTGGTTCCCTTTGTGATAGCAGGAATCGTTGCGATTCTATATTATCCCCTACTTCGCAAAGTATTTCAAAAATGGGATGTATGGGATGGTGGTAGAGCGAAGAGGTGGTTGTTAGCAGGTGCAGTTATTGCTTTATATCTGGTTGCTTTAACCGGAATGTATTGGCTGCTGTCGTACCTGCTTGGACAAGGCAGAAGCATGGTTCTTAACTATCCATTTTATGAAGCTAAGATATTGTGTCTGATGCGAAAATGCTGTTGCCGGGTGGACGAATGGTTTCAGATGACCAGAGGTCAAAGTTATGGTTATGTGATGCATATTGTACACACCTATGTGAACCGGGATATGTTGCAGAATGTAGGAACGGATGCGGTGGCGAAAGTGACGAGTATGTCGGTACAGGCAGCGGGAGTAGTATTTGGAATGGTATTTCAGATGGTGATCGTGGTCATATCAACCTTTTTTCTGATCCTGGATTATGAGAGAATCCGGGAGAATATGCTACAGTCAGAGCTTGGACGCAACATATGTCGCATGGTTACAACCTGTAAGGGGACATTGAGGACGTATGTGAAGGCGCAAGGACTTATTTTGGTGTTGGATGGGCTTGTATGTACGGTTGCGTTTTATATAGCAGGACAACCATATTTTTTAGTGTTAGGTCCTCTGGCTGCAGTGGTTGATGCGTTACCGGTATTGGGGATAGGTATGATATTACTGCCTTATGCATTATATCTGTTATTATCTGGCTCCGTTGGAAAGGCATTGATCATGGTGCTGGCATATGTTTGCTGCGTGGTCATACGTCAGATCACGGAACCCAAAATGATCGGGAATCAGATAGGGATGCGCCCCATCTATACGATTATGAGTATGTATGTGGGATTCCGCCTGTTTGGAATTGTGGGCTTTTTGTTAGGACCGGTTGGTGTATTGCTTGTTCGTCAGGTGGTTGAAGCATTTAACAACACAGAAGGATTTGCGTGATTCATGATCAGATGGCTTGTTTTGCTTGCAAATGCGGGAAAATCGGGATATAATGAGCGGTAGCATATTAGAATATATGAAGGAGAGAGAACATGGCAAACGATAAGAAGTTAGTAGAACAGATTACTTCCATGGAAGAAGATTTTGCACAATGGTATACAGATGTTTGTGTGAAAGCAGATTTGATTGCATATACAAGTGTTAAGGGATGTACCGTTTTCAAGCCGGCAGGATATGCGATCTGGGAGTTGATCCAGAAACAGTTAGATGAGCGGTTCAAGGCTACAGGAGTAGAGAATGTATATTTACCAATGTTTATTCCAGAGAGCCTGTTACAGAAAGAGAAGGATCATGTAGAAGGATTTGCGCCAGAGGTAGCATGGGTAACACATGGTGGTTTGAATCCATTGCAGGAAAGAATGTGTGTCAGACCAACTTCAGAGACATTGTTCTGTGATTTTTATAAAGATGATATTCAGTCTTACCGTGATCTTCCAAAAGTATATAATCAATGGTGTTCCGTTGTTCGTTGGGAGAAAGAGACAAGACCATTTCTTCGTTCCAGAGAGTTCCTGTGGCAGGAAGGACATACTGCACATGCGACCGCAGAAGAAGCAGAAGAGAGAACGTTGCAGATGTTGAATGTGTATGCTGATTTCTGCGAGGAAGTATTGGCAATCCCGGTAATCCGTGGACGTAAGACGGAGAAGGAGAAATTTGCCGGAGCAGAGGCAACCTATACGATCGAAGCATTGATGCACGATGGTAAGGCATTACAGTCCGGTACCAGCCATAATTTTGGCGATGGATTTGCAAAGGCATTTGGCATTCAGTATACAAGCAAGGATAACAAGTTAGAGTATGTACATCAGACATCATGGGGTATGACAACCCGTACAATTGGTGCGATGATCATGGTGCATGGTGACAATTCCGGTCTGGTATTACCTCCTAAGGTTGCTCCAACGCAGGTTATGATTGTTCCGATCATGCAGAAGAAAGAAGGAGTCTTAGAGAAGGCTGCTGAACTGAAAGAGAAGTTATCAGCATATCGTGTAAAGGTAGATGATTCCGATAAGAATCCGGGATGGAAATTTGCAGAGCAGGAAATGCGTGGTATTCCAATCCGTGTAGAGATCGGACCGAGAGATATTGAAGCGAATAAGGCAATGTTAGTTCGCCGTGATAATGGAGAAAAGATTGAAGTATCTTTGGATGAGATTGATACAGTTGTTGGTGAATTATTAGAGACAATCCAGAAAGATATGTATAACAAGGCATTGAAGCATAGAGATGCCAATACACATACTGCGACAACATGGGATGAGTTTACAGATATCATTGAGCATAAGCAGGGTTTTATCAAAGCTATGTGGTGTGGTGAGACAGCATGCGAGGAAGCGATTAAGGATGAGACCGGAGCTTCTACCAGATGTATGCCATTTGCACAAGAGCATTTGTCAGATGTTTGTGTTCATTGTGGTAAACCGGCGAAGAAGATGGTTTACTTTGGACGTGCATACTAATTACCCTTGCACAGCGTAAGTGACGGACGCGCGAAACATTCAGGTTACAAATCGGTTGTTTGGGATATAACATATCATAGCAGGCACGCTCTCGCTACTCAT
>CACWQE010000068.1 GCA_902762905.1 uncultured Lachnospiraceae bacterium
CTGTAATGTGCCACATGACCTATATATGCCTTGAGAAAATGTCCTGCACCTTGCGACAGCATTAGGAACGTTAGCCGAGCAAGGTGCAGACTTTTCGAATGGCATTGTATAAACACGAATGGCACATTCTTAGTATCCGCTGCGAGTGATGAGTAGCGACTACGATGATATGTTATATCCCAAACAACCGATCTCACAGCCTGACCGTTTCGCACGTCCGGAGACTTACGCTGTAGAAGAGGAAATATTGAGAAAGGAGGTACATTATGGATTTGTGTGATCAGTGTGTACACTTTGTGTATGATGAGGATTGGGAGTGCTACTCCTGCGACGTAAATTTAGACGAAGATGATATGGTGAAATTCCTACAAGGGCGCAATACGAATTGTTCTTTCTTTCGTTTAGATGATGAGTATGGTGTTGTCCGTCACCAGATGTAACAGAATACATAGAATACGAAATGTGAAAAGAGACCGCCAAATGGCAGTCTCTTTTCGTTACATAACATGTAATACCGATAAATGAATTAGGCTTCTACACCATGAGCCTTTAAGTATTCAATAACATCCTCTACTGTTGCGATGTTCTCTAATTCCTCAGAAGGAATCTCCACATCGTACTCTTCCTCAAGAGCCATTACTAACTCAAATAAATCTAATGAATCTGCTCCTAAGTCATCCTTGAAGTTGGAAGATAATTCGATCTCGCTCTCATCAACACTAAGCTGCTCAGCGATAATTTCTTTCATCTTTTCTAACATAATATTACTTTCTCCTTTTACATTATGATTGGTCGTTCTCTGACGCCGTTCTTATCAATGTTGACTATACAACAGGATATATAGCATGTCAAGTTATCCATAGCAAAAAATATGTAAAAATACCAAAAACTTCACATTTGCCCGACAAGTGTCTATTATTAGATATCTTCTTCAAAATAGATCTTTTCGAACTCATCTACCGGCATCGGTTTGGCAAAGAAAAATCCCTGTGCAATGTCACAAGAAGAAGACTTCAGAAAATCAACATGCTCTTTCGTCTCAACACCTTCTGCCACAACATCCAACTTAAGATCTTTGGCCATTGCAATAGTATGGCTGATGACGATCTTTCCCTTGTCGGTTGCCAGCTTCTTATCTAAGAAATCCTTATCAATCTTAATCGTATCTACCGGTATCTGACGAATCATATTAAGCGACGAATAACCTGCTCCAAAATCATCAACCTCTAACCGGAATCCCATTGCCTGCAACTGCTCTAATACATCATACAAATCTTTCGAATCATAAAAGAATGTCTCTGTAATCTCTAATGTCAGATACGACGTCGGAATATTATATTTCTTGATCAAATGCTTCCATGCTCCAACTAAGTCATTATGCTGAATATGATACCGCGATATATTCACCGAAAGCGGCACAGGATCTCTTCCCTCATCACGCCACCTTGCAAGCGTTCTACACGCCTCTTCCCACATATACTCATCTAATCGTAATATAAATCCATTCCGTTCAAATAGCGGGATAAAATCATTCGGCTGAATCAAACCCTTCACCGGATGTTTCCATCTCGAAAGTACCTCTGCACCGCAAATCTTCCCGGTTACCAGATTATACTTTGGCTGCAAATACATTAGAAATTGTTTGCCCGAGATTGCCGCATTCATGTCCTGTTCAATCTCTGTATTCTTAAGTATCTCTGTACGATACTGTTCATCATAAAATGCACAGAAATTCATCGCATTTCCTTTGACTGTACGAGCTGCTAATGTTGCGCGATCGCACATCAGATTAATTGGAATCGTGATATCCGTTACCAGATAGATTCCATATGTTGTATTCACATCAAATGAGAACTCATTCTTATAGATTGCCTTACGCAGCTTCTCTACAAGTCGGATTAAATCTCCTCGTCTATTATAAGATACGCAAAGCAAAAACATATCCGAGTGTACTCTGCAATACATGGACGATTCCGGTGCTTTCATCCGCAATACATCTGCTATATGCTTTAACACTTCATCTCCGGTATTCATTCCAAACAGATCATTAATCAGCTTGAACTTATCTATATCAAAGGAAATGATGGCAAAATGCCTTGTCTCATCTTCTTCAATCATACGACCTGCATCCACATAAAAACGATTCACATTCGGAATATTCGTCAAAGTGTCATACTCTGAACGATATCGCAATGTCTCATAAGATCTGGTTGCCTCATCTACATCCTTAAGTGTTCCAATTACACGTACCGTCTTGCCCTCGTCATTTCTGATATATTGAATACAGATCCGATACCATACAAGCTGCCCATTCTTCATCCGCAGCCGACAGGTAACCTCTCGAAAATCATCCTCCCGATCCGCAAACAGCATCTGATAAATATCCTGATCCGGTTCATATATCAGATTCTTCGCCTGTTCATCTAACAAAAAGTCTACATTATGTATCTCTGTAATCCCAAATTTCTCCTGAAACAAAGGCGATATATAGAATGTATTCTGCTCTACATTATATTCAAACACCATCGTTCGCAACTGGCTCACGACTGTCTGATACAGCTCTCCCGATAACCGCAGCTGCTCCTCATAGGACTGCGCTCTTGCTTCCAAATTCATCTTTGCTAGCAGCAATTCATCGGAATCTAATATCGTATAAACCAAGGTATCTTCCCCATCTTCCCATACCAATGGTGTCACCTTAATCTGCACTGTCTGATCAAAAGATCGCAGATACCGTTCTACAATCTGTTCCGCATTCATTTCGTTCATTTGAAACGGACATGCTTTGCATGGTGTATCCTCACCTTCCACCATCCGATAACAAGTAATACTCGCAATGTCCTCTCCGAATATTGCCCGTGCCTTGGCATTGGCATATACAACCGAATAATCATTCTTACGAATGACAATCATAGCCTGTTCAGACAAATCCATAATCTGGCAGGCAAGTCCTTTTGCCTGGTTTTCTTTCATAATTGCACCTCATTTTCACCGAAAATCTCAGTGTCACTCTTGTTTTCCACATTCGATTATAACACAGTCTTGACAATTTGGAAAGAAACATTATATAATACAAATAATAATCATTACTATTTTGGAGGGCGATATGGCAGAACTTACAACCTTAAAACGAAGCAAGCAAAGAGATGCAATTGTTGCTTTTTTGAAAACGAGAAAAGATCATCCTACTGCTGACATGGTGTATCAGGAGATCCGCCAGACGATTCCTAACATCAGCTTAGGAACCGTATACCGCAATCTTTCCCTCCTGTCTGATCGCGGAGAAATCCTACGCTTATCATGCGATGGCAAGACAGACCGCTTTGATGCGGACATCCGTCCTCACTATCATTTTATCTGCAAACAATGCGGCTGTGTACAGGATGTTGATCTTCCTTACCAGGAAGATCTGGATCATCTTGCCAATGCCTCTTTTTCCGGTACAATTACTGCACACGAGCTACTATTCCAAGGCATCTGCAGTACTTGTGAATCCGGCAGCACACATTAATCACAAAACTCTGGCTCCAACCGATATGAAAGCCTGAAATACGAGTTTACATGTATAACCCAAAAGACCTCTGACCGGACAGATATATCTATCCCATCAGAGGTCTTTTTCTTATTCCATATATAATGCCGGATCCACCGGATCTTCTCCCTGTAACATCTCAAAAAACAAATGACTGCCTTCTTCTATGAAACTATCCGTCGGCTTTCCGATCGTACCAATCGAATCTCCAGCCTTTACATAGTCCCCTTCTTTCACATAAATGGTATCCAATTGTCCATATACGAGACTGTAATCATTACCGATGTATACCGTAACCAGATTCCCATATATATCATCACTTGTAACTTTCGTAACTTTGCCAAGATATGCATTCTTCACTGTGCTTCCACTACCTGCTTCAATCATCATACCAGGATTACACTGATACTGGTCTAATGTCTTGAAATACACCGTTGTCTCCATACTAAACGGAAGAATCACTTTACCATTAACCGGCCAGCCGATCGTCTTATCACTCGAGAAGTTCAGTTCTCCAACATCTGTCGTAACCGGTTTTGCCTCTTCTTCCGTCGCAGCCTCTGTAACTTCTTCGCTTGCCATCTGTGCTGTACTTACCTGCTGTGTTGATGTCTGCTGTTTTTGTTCTTTCTCGGTTGTAATCTCTTCTCTCTTCGCTGTCTTGGCATTTGTCTCTGTTGCTTTTGAACTTTTCGTTGTAATCTGTGAGTAATCCGATGCCTTATTAAGATCTGTATCATTAGCAGCAAGCTGATTACCATTCTGTTCCACTGTATATACAGCAACTACCGCAAGTACTGCTAACAATCCAAGACCTAACGCTACATAAAATGCATTATCTTTCAGCTTTTGTAAAAATGTTGTATCACGATTTTTCATATTCATCACCTCTACAAGTAGCTTTTCCATAGAAATGATGATTTATTCAATTTTATTCTTTTAATTGATATGTGACACTTAATGTGGTCACATTGCCAAAAGCATCTTTGGCACAATACATAACAATATACGGTTCCTCTTTCTCATATGTCAATGGCCGGCTAACCGTAACATCTACCTGTCCACTATTATCGCTTGCCTCAACCAATCCAAGCAGATAATTGTCATCTAACATATTCGAGATACGGATATCTCCCTGTAGCTCATTCTTCAATGTGAGCTTTGGAGCCTCCATGTCCACATCGACCGACAAAACTACAACCTCGGATTGATTGCCCTCCGAATCTTTCGCCCGATATTTGACATGACATTTTCCATATCCTTTCTCTAATATCTCCGAATAATCTACCAGTATCGAACTGCTGTCCATTAAATGACTGCCATCATATGCCGTCACATTCTCCAGTAATAGATCCAACAGCTGTTTCGTAGAGGACACGTCATACGCTCCAATAGAAGTAACTTTCTGATCTACGTATATCACAGGTGCTTCATCATCTTTGATAATAATATTCGCCGTTGCTGTGCCGGTAATACCTGTCTCATCCGTAACGGAATATGTTACCTTATACGTACCGCACACATTCTCGTCTACCTCACCATCCACTTTCATATAATTGGTAACGTCTTTACCGGTTGAATCTAATGCTGTAACACCTGCTGTAATATCAAAATCAGAATATCTCTCTATCTCACGATCGTAAGCTCCAAGAATAACTGGTATATTCCCCATATATGGATTATCCCGGTCCGGATCGGTCGGATCCCAATTGCCCTCTGCACCACCACTGGTTATAACTGCCGAAACCGGCTTTCCTAACGGGCCGTCATAATCACTCTCAAAAATCTCTACATAGGTCATCTCGCTGCAATTATCATAGATCCACTTTGCATCAATGACAGACAATCGTACGCAGCCAGCTGACACACTCTGTCCCAATTTGTTATATTCTTCAATCTCTAAATCCGCTTTGTTCTGAGAAAAATAAGGAACCGAATGAAACAAAAAGCTTCCGGTAATCGTTGTTGCATATTGACCATATACATCACCTTCTAATGGAAGCCACTCTTCCCGGGCTCCAAGATCAAATACACCCTCCGGTGTATTCCCACTCTCTCCAACAGAACACACCATAGCCTTAACCGGCTTGCTATAATATCCATCCTCACCAACTGTATATATAGTAACCACATTCTTAGTCTTGTTGACTTTGATACAATATGGCAGACCATTATCTTTCAAATCCGTTCCATTATAAAATTGTTGTTCCTGCTGATTCGCCGATCCGTTCGTACCACCATCGCGAATCACTTCCCCTTTATAACTGCCCAGATCTGCTGTTCCTGCTTCATAACTTACCATCTTCGCCTTGCCGTTATAACGATCGGCTCCAAATAGAATCAGTAAACTGATCACAAACATAAAAGGCACATAACTCAGGAAAAAACGGTATCTCAACTTCATATATCTTATGCCTCACTGTCACTTGTTTTCTTATATGCTCATTACATTATTTCACAAAATAATAAGACTGTCAACGTGCTTATATGAGTGTTTCTAATAGCTTTCCAGACTTACATCCTGATAATAATATTGTAAGATCTCTTCCATTGATTTCCCTTCTATTGCCATGCAGTTTGCACCATATTGAGATATGCCTAAATTATTTCCTTTTCCAAGACAGACAAAACGGATTCCATTTTCCTGTTCTTCCACATAGAAGTTAAGGGAAGGTAATTCCAATAGTTTCATTACCTCTTCCCCGGTATATTCCTTATCTGCAATCTTCACTTTTTTCACAAAGCCATTTTCCGTACTCTCTGTGATCTGAATCTCTATTTTGCCAGATGTTTCTGACTGCTCTGCTGCTTCTTCCGTTCTTTTCTCTTCTGTCTTTCCATCCAGCTCTTGTTGCTCCTCCTGCGACGTCGTTTCCTCCTTATCTCCCACCAGCAAAATATTCAACTCATCCCAGGTCAGATTCACCAGATTCATATAATGTTTTGCCTCTACATCCCAGCCACTCTCTACCGATTGCAGATAAGAAATATCCTCCCCCAGTATTTCCTTTGCACTTGCAGTTTTTCCAATACTTACCTCATGATAACAGGCCAGAATCAGATTTCCTTCTTTTTTTAGCACCTTACCTGCCGTATCGACAACAGCCCGCTCCATCCGTTTCTCATATAGATCATACTTCCGGCTCCCCCACATTTCCTTCCGATCCTCAACAGATATGTACGAAAAAGACAAATCCTCGGCATCCTTCGTTCCCTGTTCTTCCATCTCCTTCAACAGATTCGTCCGCACAATAACTGCCTGCATTTTCAATGTCTCCATATCATAATCCGGTGATATCACACCTGCCAGAATTCCGAGTGTGTATTCCTCCACATCCATTTTCTTATATAGACCATTTAGTTCTACTAATATATCTTTTCCCATATGACAGTTCCGCATTGTCCGTTCGCCCTGTCCAATGGATAAATCCGGGGAGACCATACAGGCAATTACACTTACTATGCATGGAAATACCAGCATACTGAAAAATATCCACAACCATTTCTTCATAAAAAAACCTCTCTCACTAATCTATGTGAGAGAGGTTATATCTATTCTATCTTATATGAATAACTTAGAAGTCTTCTTAGCTGGAGTTTTACTTGGCATAGTAACTGTTACTTTCTCCAAATGCCAGATATCCTTTACATACTCCTCAATTGTACGGTCAGAAGAGAACTTACCAGCACATGCTGTATTAAGCATTGCCATCTTAGCCCATCCCTTCTCGTCTCTGTATGCTTCATCAACCTTCTTATGTGCCTCACAATAAGAATCGAAATCCTTCAATGTGAAGTATACGTCTTCCTTAATTAAGGAATCATACAGATCACGGAATAACTCCGTATCCTCATTAAATGTACCATTGATCAACTGTGTCAATACACGACGGACATTCGCATTGCTGTTGAAGATGTCCTGTGGATGATAGTTCTTATCACGCTCATAAGCCATAACCTCGTCTGCTGACAGACCGAAGATAAATGCATTCTCAGCACCAACTTCTTCTACGATCTCAACGTTAGCACCATCCATGGTTCCAAGTGTTGGAGCACCATTCAACATGAACTTCATGTTACCAGTACCAGATGCCTCACGGGATGCAGTAGAGATCTGCTCTGAAACATCAGCTGCTGCAAAGATCAGCTCTGCATTGGATACACGATAGTTCTCGATGAATACAACCTTGATCTTGCCCTTGATTGACTCATCATTGTTGATCACGTCCGCAACGGAATTGATCAACTTGATCGTAAGCTTTGCTCTCTTATATCCAGCTGCTGCTTTCGCACCAAAGATAAATGTACGAGGTACGATATCCATCTCTGGATGCTCCTTGATCTCGTTATATAAGTGCATAACATGTAAAATGTTAAGTAACTGTCTCTTGTACTCATGTAATCTCTTAACCTGAACATCAAAGATAGAACGTGGGTCTACATCTACACCATTATGCTCCTTGATGTATGCAGCCAAACGTACCTTGTTCTGGTACTTAATATTCATGAATTCCTGCTGGCACTTCTCATCATCTACATATACTTTCAACTTAGCGAGATGTGGAAGATCTGTGATCCACTCATCACCAATCTTAGAAGTGATCCAGTCTGCTAACAATGGATTACCATGTAATAAGAAACGTCTCTGTGTAATACCATTCGTCTTATTGTTGAACTGCTCTGGACGCATCTCATAGAAGTCCTTCAACTCACGTTTCTTAAGAATCTCTGTATGAAGGGCAGCCACACCATTAACAGAATAAGAACCTGCAATTGCAAGGTGAGCCATCTTAACCTGACCGTCATAAAGGATTGCCATGCTCTTAACCTTCTCTGGATTGTTCGGATACTTCTCACGGATCATATTCACATATCTGCGGTCAATCTCCTCAATAATCTGATATACACGTGGTAATAATCTTGAGAATAATTCAATTGGCCACTTCTCCAATGCTTCTGCCATGATCGTATGGTTCGTATATGCACATGTATGACATGTGATATCCCATGCATCATCCCACTCTAATCCTTCTTCATCTACTAAGATTCTCATAAGCTCTGCAACCGTAACAGTTGGATGTGTATCATTCAACTGGAATGTAATCTTCTTAGGAATGTCATGTAAATCCTTGTTATTCTCTTTGAACTTATTAAGTGCTGTCTGAATAGATGCAGAAATGAAGAAATACTGCTGTTTTAATCTTAATTCCTTACCTGCATAATGATTGTCATTTGGATATAATACTTCAACAATCGTTCTGGCAAGATTCTGCTGCTCTACTGCTTTCTGATATTCACCTTTGTCGAATGAATCCAGATTGAAATCCTGAATTGCTTCTGCATCCCAGATTCTCAATGTATTCACAACATTGTTACCATATCCAATGATTGGAAGATCATATGGAACGGCACGAATAGAAGAATATCCCTCCTGGATAAAACGATTCCGTCCATCTTTGTATTCTACTTTAACATGGCCACCAAACTTAACTTCACATGCATATTCTGCACGACGTACTTCAAATGGATTACCATCCTTTAACCAGTCATCCGGCTTCTCAATCTGATATCCATCCTGAATCTCCTGACGGAACATACCATAACGATAACGAATACCACATCCGTATGCCGGATATCCTAAGGTTGCCAATGAATCCAGGAAACATGCTGCAAGACGTCCAAGACCACCATTACCTAATGCTGCATCCGGCTCCTGATCCTCAATCACATTGAGATCAAATCCTAATTCATCTAATGCTTCTTTTACTTCCTTGTAGCAAGTTAAGTTAATTAAGTTATTACCAAGTGCTCTACCCATCAGGAACTCCATTGATAAGTAGTAAACGGTCTTAGGATTCTCTTTCTCATACTCCTTATGAGTTGCAATCCACTGATCGATAATGGTATCCTTAATTGCGTAAGATACTGCCTGAAATACCTGCTGCTTTGTTGCATCGTCAATCGTCTTACGATAAAGAGTCTTGACATTGTTCACAACTTCTTTCTTGAAAGCTTCTTTGTCAAAGTCTAACTTTCTAGCCATGTCTACGTTCTCCTCCTTGTAATCCGGACGCTGATTGCGTCCAATTTATTATTATATTCCTCAAACCCAAATTCTATTTTACCAAAAATGACCAGGTTTCACAAGACTTATTTCCGTTTTGTGCGAATTCCATTGACATTTACGTAATATTTTCCAATCCATTTATTGCGCTGCATCTTGCCAGTTGATTTTTTAAAGTAACGATATTTGCCATTTATCTTCTGCCATCCCGTCTGCATCTGACCGGTTGTCTCATCAAAATAATAGTAATACCCATTCACTTTCTGATAACCGTATAACATCTTATTCGTCAGCGGATCAAATCCGTAACGAGCCCCTTTGATCGTCACAATTCCGGACGCTACATATCCTTTCGAATCTACATAATAGTTGACTCCATTGATCACATAATTGCCATTTGTAAGAAGCACTCCATTTTCATCAAATAAATACTTGTGTACCCCATCATCATAAGATGTGCCCTTTACCAATGCACCATTTCCTTTTGCAAGATACCTCTTACCATCCATTGTAAACCATCCGACTACCATCTGCCCGGTAGATGGGCTAAAATAAATGGTCTCATTTCCTACATTCTGAAACCCGGTACACATCTTTCCTGTATACTCATCAAAATAATACCATACGCCATCATTCTTGACAAAACCGCCCGCTTTCATATTCGATGCCAGACGATAATATGTTCCATCCGCTTCTTTGCTAAGCTTGCCCGTTACCACTTTCTTATTCAGACCGTAATAAGAAATGATCGCCTGTGCATCTGCCTGTCCCACCTTCGCACGCTTTGCTTTGGTACGGAAGAAACGGAAACAATCGGATGCACTTGTAATATATCCATGCTCAATGATCACGCCCGGAACCTGCTGTACCACTCCTCTTCGTACAATGGAATAGTAATCCGCAAGCCGTCCATTGCTGTATTTCGTTCCATTCTCAGAACGACGCAGTAACAGACCTCTGTTTGAAATTCCAATCGCCTTCAATTTCTGTAACGCAAGCCGTCCAAATGCCTGAGTTTCTTTTCGAATATTATCATTATAGCCAGATCTGTATGCCGTTAAAACATTGGCTCCGCTGCTTCTTCCTGAATTAATATGCATGCTGACAAGAAAATCTGCATTTAATCGTTTGGCATAATTATTTCTTGCACTTAAACATTCCCCTAATCCGAGACTCGCACAACAACTATTGGCATCACGAGTCATATAAACTGTCACATCTGCGTAGTTGTCCAATACTTCCTGACAGGCATCTGCAATGTCCATAACAACCACTTCTTCTCTCAAGCCATGACCATATGCACCTGTATGTTTCTTGCAATGCCCCGGATCGATCACGATCACTTTAGATGTAAGCGGAGACAGACCGGTTGTTGTCACATCCGCTGCTCTGACCGGTGCCTGCGTTGTCGGCTGCTCTGTCGTTGGCTGTTGTGTTGGTTTTTCCGTCGTCACCTCAGTCGTTGGCTCTTTCTCTGTTGTAGCCTCTGATGAAGTTTCACTAGAGGATTGCTGTTCTGTTGTAATTGCTTCACTACTGCCATTTTCCCCAGAATCCGGAGTCGTTGTTCCACCATTACCCGATCCGCTGTTGTCTTCGCTATTCACACCAGACTGTTCTTTTATTATTGTGCTCCCATCGGTATATGTATTCGATGCCTGCGCTGGCAATGCAAGACATCCTGCCATTGCGGCTATCAATATCCATGAAGTAAATTTCTTAATTGTTCTCAAAATGTAATCTCCTTTAATCTAAACTCATTTCGCCCTAACATTTCTATTATACTGAGTTTCATATAGTGATTCAAGACTTCTTTTCTTTTTTTCCCATTCATGGTACAATGCGAATATACACGCAAATATTGTCTTTATTGAATGGAATATTTGTGCATCACAATCTTTTTCAGGGAGGTTATATATGGAATATTTATGGAACGACCGGAAACGTACCTTATTTGGTTTACCTTTATCTTTTACCAAATATATGTTGACAGAAGACCGGTTATTTATTGAAGAAGGATTTTTGAACAAGAAAGAAGACGAAGTTCGTCTATACCGTATTATGGATCTGTCACTTAAGCGTTCTTTTGGACAGCGCATTTTCGGTGTTGGAACCATTCACTGTTGCTCTGCAGACAAGTCTATGGGTGACTTTGATATCGTAAGTGTGAAACACCCTCGCGAGGTCAAAGAACAATTATCCGAATTAGTTGAGGCTCAGCGTGATGCCAAACGCGTAACAAACCGTGAGTACATGAACGATAATGATCATGATGACTTCGATGACGATGACATCCATCACATGTAATACCCTTGCACAGCGTAAGTGAAACGGACGCGCATGTTGAGGGTTGTGAACCCGGCTTTGGGCGGTGTCATATTGCAGCAGGCACACAGCACAAGGCAAACATGACAGACCGCCCCTGCCGGGATTTACTTTTTGAACATGCGCTGTTTATCGTGTAATCCCATTACGGCTGTGCTTATCGCCCACCCGAAGCCGTTCGGCGTTAATACGGCACCGAAACTTTGACTGTAGTTAATATTAACAGTTTGGCTACGTATCAGGGCAGAAGAATATATATTACTGGATATAAGAGAAAACAAAGAAAATCGGACATGAATTATGTACACGTATAATTAGCGTGTATACTCATTCATGTCCGATTTTCGTGTATATAATAAGTACGGTATAGATTCATACTTACATGAAATTGTCAACTCACAGAAATAAAGAATAGCTTCATTGATAAGCTTACTTCCACCATACGCATAATGTACCAAGTTATTCTTTATCTCCTATAACTTGCCATTGCGTAGATTACCGGCACTAACGACAAAACGGCCTCGGGGTGGCGATAAGCACAGCGTAGTAGATTTTGATAGGCACAGCGCGAAACACAATAACGTAAATATCGGTTGCAAGGATATAACATCTATCATAAGGAGGTACTTCAGAACCGCCGGTACTCGAATGTGCCTCATGACACTATATATGCCGAGAGAAAATGTCCTGCACCTTGCGACAGCATTAGGAACGTTAGCCGAGCAAGGTGCAGACTTTTCGAAAGGCATTGTATAAACATGAATGGCACATTCTT
>CACWQE010000069.1 GCA_902762905.1 uncultured Lachnospiraceae bacterium
CAATCTGAATGTGTTCTAGTGCAGTTGCCTGATTGCCCACACCTTGATTGGCAATTGCAGAAATATAATACCATCTTCCTGTCCGGTTATCAATATCCGACAAAACACGCAAAGCAGAATTATAATCACCGCCACGAATATAGTTCATTGCCGCATTGAGATAAGAATCCTCCTTACTGTCTCCATAAGATGAAGTTCTCTGCTCTCCTCCAAATCCACCAAAACCGCCGAAGCCGCCGAAACCACCATATGTGTTTCCTGCGCCTCCATATCCATTGGTCTTGCCTTCCCGCTCATCCATGATCGCCTGATACGCCTGCTGTACCTCCTTGAACCGCTCTTCTGCCTGCTCTTTGTTCGGATTGTTCACATTGGCATCTGGATGATACTTACGACTCAGATTACGATATGCTTTTTTAATCTCTTCTTCCGACGCATTTGCCGGTACTCCTAATATATCATATGGACTTCTCATGTTGTGCCTCCATCTCCCGGTTTTTCCGATTCCGAATTGCTGTATATGTACAAAATACACCCGAATATATTATGTTACGCAAAATCTCTGCATCCTCTACAATTGGCAGCCGTTCAAATGCCTTTGCAAACTCACTTGCTGCCATAACCAGCAACTGATAGATCCATTCATCCAAATTATGATTCTGCATCTTACTTATCAAGGGATTAAAACATCCCTTCTTCACGTCCTGTTCCAGATCATCATATGCATCCATAATATAGACAAACTTACCAATATAGAATCCCAATGTTCTCAAACCACCTGCCCATTCATCGTTCTCCATCACAAAGACTTCGCCAAGCAAGTTTCCGAAGCAAGCTGAAAGCTGGTCAATATCATCCGCCTGCTGTTTCTCCAATTCTGAAAGTCTGGCCAACTGTTCTTTTATTACAGTCGCCTGTCTCTCATACGTTCGCTCAATCTGTCTTACTTTACCAGATATCATCGTTCCATACAAGACTTTGCCAACTTTCTTTTCATCTGCGTAATCATCCTTGCATTTATACCATGTAAGAAGCAGGCTCATATCTGCGACATAATGAATACAGGAATTTTCAAGAACTGTCTGTTTTCCAACCGGATGTACAATACAATGTTCTTTTTTCTCCACTGTCTCCGGTTCATATAACGCCGACAACAGCAATGCCAGAAATGTCATATCATAGCTTAAAGAGATCTGTCCTCTCATACCGGCATCTGTCTTCAATGCCCTACACAACCCACAATAGTATGCACGATATCTCTCGTACTCCCTAATCTTCAATTCCGGTTTGTTCATTACTATATAACCGTACATTCTCTACTCCTGTTCATTCCTCAGCTCTTTTTCTTAAACTGATACTTGCATTTTGGACAAGTGATCATAATCTTGCCCTTTCCCTTCGGAACCCGAATCTTCTGTCCACATTTTCTGCATTTATAAATATGATATGGCTCTGCTGTCTGTTTACCATACTTGATCCGATAACGGATATCTGCAAAAAATTTACGAATTCCCCAAGTTGCATCTAAAAACTTCTGATTCTGTGCATATCTCTTATTGATCTGCTTTGAAAAAATGCGGACGTACGCATATATGATCATCACCCATGTAACAATCTGTAATACCGGAACCCTTACAAACATCGTGATTACCGCAATAATGACTGCTGTCCAGATCAAAAATCCAGATAACTGATCTACGCCATATCTTCCCTGCATGAAATTAAGCATCCTTTGTTTTAATGTCATTTTCTGATTCATAGTCATCCACTTCCTTTATTTGATGATTATCAACTATATACCACTTTTGTGTTTATTTTATGTTCAAATCCAGAAAATATTGTAACTAACATATCGTATACACAAAAAACAATATTCTTTCATCTCTTTCTTTATGAAAAAAACGTGAGACGGTGCATGGCATCCTGTGGATGCCATCTTATGCACCGACCGAGTCGGAGACGAGAAGATCGAACTCCGAGCCCAGGATTGGGCTCGTTTCATAATCGTGCAAGCACGAATCTGTGCTCGGCTCATCGTATACACAAAAAGGGATATCCTTTCGGATATCCCTTTGCATGAAAAAAGCGCGAGACGGGGATCGAACCCGCGACCCCCTCCTTGGCAAGGAGGTGCTCCACCGCTGAGCCACTCGCGCATGTCTTAACGACAGGTATTAATATACCAAACGATTCCCACTTTGTCAACAACTTTTTTCAAAAAAATATCAAATTTCTTTTTTATCTTAATTAACAGCCTTCAATCCCGCATAAATCCTTACTTCACCAACTTTGACCCCGTCGTTGGATAAATCTGATAATCTGCCGTAGTTCCGCCATAAAAAATCTCCACCTTATTCTTATCTGCATCCAGCGTATAATAAAACTGATCCTTTCCACTATCAAAATTATTACCGTCTGCATCCTTCTTTGATTTACCATCAAGTTGTGTTACTCCAAGCATACCAAATACTGCATCTTTGAAATCATTACCATCCATATCATTAACCGGATGTGCACTTGCATGCTGTACCGCATTGTCCTTCACGGAATCATCTGTAACACAAGTCATAATTGCTTTGGCAATCTCCTTACCGGTATCTACATCTGTACTGAGTCTTGCCTTTGCAATATAATGAACAAGCATCGGTGCCAATGCTCCAGTCAGAATTGCCATTATAGCAATCACTATGATCAATTCTACCATAGAAAATCCTTTATTCTTCATCTCCGTTATACTCCTCACATATAAAAGGAGGATCATTACGCCAATACTTCTTATTCTCTATTAGTGTAATAATCCCCCGTGCGTACTCTCTGTGCAATCTCCGTCAGTTAGCATGAATCAATTCACTGACATGTCTACACATTAATAGTCACTTAAATCTGCATTCAATTTCTTAATTGTCTGTAATGTCTTTGCACGAACTTCCTCCGCATCAAATAAAGACAACAAGCTATCTTTGTCGAACTTGTTCTGCATTAAGAACTCTACCCAGTCCTCAATGTATGTCTTAACATAATCGACATTCTCTTCTCTACGATCTTTCAGATATTCGCCAATATTATGAATATGCTCAATTACAGTAGGCTCACTATTCTTATTATTAACAGGCTTGTCATCTGATTCATCTGAAAGCTCAATTACTTTACCCGTCTTTGTGATAATAACCTTCTTATTCGGTGTTACTTCTGGAGCTGCCTGCTTATCCTTACGTACGATCAATAATTCTACAACTTTAACCAGACAAGCAACACTGTAAGTAACTTCTTCCTCTGTCTGCTTATCTTTTCCTTTGCTTGCATATTGATTCCATAACCATTCTGACTTACAGATCATATCTTTGATCTGTGCGTTATCAAATAACTTATGTACATCCGTTGCTACTGCTGGTGCTGACGACTTACCAAATCCAAACTTAGACGTTGTAACCGGTTCTGACTTTGGTTTCTCGTATCGAGCTGGCAGATTAATACGATTATACGTCTCTGTAAACATCTTTCTTGCATGATCTTCATCATAATCAGAACTTAATACTACTTTATCCTTATTCTCCAGACCGTGACGAATCATATCATCTGCAGCAAGGAATACCAAGTGTTTCTGACGATCTTCCAATAACTTCTTGATCTCGTAATTGGTCTTACTCTTCTCGATAATCGAATTCTTACGAACTTTAAATGCCTTAATCTTCTCCTTCACACTGAAGAATAACTTAAGAAGGGATGGATTTGCATTCACATAATTACCAATCCATGTCAATTCTACATACTGATGCTCAATCCGGTTCGAGATCTCATATACATTGTAACCATCAAATACGACATTCAATGTGGTATACAATAAATCCAGAATCTCATACTTCTCTTCCCAGGAACGGGTAGACAGATCCTGATTGACTAACTGTTTGATACCACATTCATAGAATACGAGATTATATTCATATAATCCTTCAAACACATTACTCTTATCACTTAACGATGCACCTGCTCCAAGAATCTGAAGATTCTTCTTCATAACTGGTTCATCTTCGATATACTTGTAAACTTTCTTAACAAATGCTGAAACTTCCACTAACAGACTGTCAATTCTTCTGTTGTAGATATCCTGCTTAGATATTGCCGAAATTACTGTTCTGCTCAATACATTCGTATACTGTGTACTGTTGCAGTTACGAATCAATTCTTTGAAGTTCTCGTATACCTGCATATTATCTACCGGTATGTACTCTGCATTCAGGCCGTAGAACTCAAATGCCTTATTATAATCCTGTTTGCGGATATAAGAATTAAACAATCCCATACTAAACTGAATCTTATAATCATTACCCACATGTGAATCTTCTACAAAATAATCATATAATACCTCTAAGTTATTCAGATATGCTTCTGAATTAGATGCAGAAGGTGGTAAATCCATCTCCATAACCACATTGATCAGATCCATATAACCCATAACTGCCTTGTCATAGGTAGAAGGCCGATCATCTGCATCTGCAATCTGATAACAGGTATTGATCAAAAGAGGTGCCACACGTTCACCGATCAAACGCATCGCTTCCCCAAACATATCCAATTGATATAAGTAGATCAGCCAGATACTGTAACGATAAATACCGGTCGTGTTAATAATTGCATCGGTATCTGCTGGATCAATATCTCCATAAACAAACTTGAACAATGGCTCAATCCACTCTTCAATCTCATACTTACCTGGTTTCTTAATATTCTCATCTACAAACTCAGCCAGTTCGTATAGTTTCGTACACTGTGCTTTGACATCATCATCCACTAACATTGTCGATAGATCAAAGTTATGATCTTTCAAGTAATCAATGACAAGAGCATAAAAACCTTCTTCTACCTGTTCGTTCAAGAAGCGGATCAACATTCCCTTGTTACTAGATGCTGCTATCGAAATAATATTCGTATCGTTACCCCGGGTAACATTAGCCGGTAAATTCTGCATGGTAACTCCTCCTTCTGTCTACAATTTGTGTGAAATAAATAAATTTCACCTAACTAATTTAAATATTATCACAAATTTAGCCAATTTACAACTAGATTTTATTCTGTTTTCGGTTAATATTACAGATTATGATTGTGTATTTTGTACAACACCATTTATATTATTGTTCTTTTGAATCATTTTTCAAATCCTTGATCAGATATACCACGCCCATTACCAGAAAAACAATTCCACAAAGGACTGATAACGCTCCAAATGTCTTCTTAGAAACTGCAATCAGGGCAATGCCAGCAATCACCATCAGCACACCACAGACAAAAAAATTCTTAGTTACTTCTTTGATCTTATCCATAATCAAACCTCTTTCCTGATCTGCATAAACATAACTTTATCTATGCCTCGTATAATACCTTTCATTATCACACATTCTATAGAAAATGGCAAATAAAGAATTGCTTTTTCCTATCATCCGTATTAAAATAAAAATCAACTAAACTTATATAGTAAAGGAGATTCGCCATGGCAAAGAATAAGAATTTTTTCAGTAAGCTACTTACTCTCACTGCTGCTGCCGCTGCTGTAGGTGGTGCATGTTATGTATTCCGTGATAAGATCAAGAGCAGTCCACTTTATAAGGCAACTTTGGACAAAGCATACGATTTATATGATAAGTGGAAAGAACGTCAGGAAGAAGAGGACGATGATGATTTCGAAGACTTTTCTTTTGACGAAGAGGACGATTTCGATGATGTGTTCTCTGATGAGGACAAATCAGAACGGGAATATACGTCAATAACCATCAATGCAAAGGAAGATACTGTAGAAGATTCTACGGAAACTCCAAGTGAGGATACTGTGCAAGAAGATGAGACTCCACAGCCGACGGAAGATACACCAAAAACGGAAGAACCACAGGAAGAGGAAGTTTCCTCTGCTACTGTCCAAGACGAAGAATCAAGTGATACACCATCTGATGGAATCATCCCTACTATTCCTTTTGGAACAAAAGATACGCCAGAAGATGAACCAGAAGTTCTCGGTTATGAGAATGAAGGATTATCTGATGTTTCAGAAGACCCTGATGTATTAGAAGAACAGGACAAATTGGATTTCTAAGTTGTAATCATGTGACTTGTTATGAGCTGTTGCATCCATATCTGTTGGTGCAGCAGCTCATTTTATACTATTACACAATGACCATCCCTTATCAAGAAAGGAATCTCAATATATGGATACCAGTTACGAAGGATTTGCATATCTGTACGACCAGTTTATGGACAATATTCCTTATCAGGAATGGGCGGATTATCTTCTCTCCCTGTTCCATCAATATAATATACCGGATCATGAAACCATTATAGAATTAGGATGTGGAACCGGAAACCTTATGAAATATATGGCTGATGCCGGTTACCCTGTCATCGGTATCGACAATTCAACCGATATGCTATCTATCGCTGCGGACAAATTAGCTGACTACGACAATGTACAATTACTTCTTCAGAACATGCAGGAATTAGATTTAGGAGAACTTACCTGTCCTGCCATCTACAGTCTTTGTGACAGTATGAATTATCTGCTGACACCGGATGATCTGTTAGACACCTTTCATTGCGTCAAGCAACACCTATGTGCAGACGGATATTTCATATTCGATCTAAAAACACGCTATTTCTATCAGGAACTATTAGGCGATCAGACATTCTGTGACCATCAGGAACAAGGCAGCTATATCTGGGAAAATTCATATTTTGAAGAAGATTCCATTAATCAATATGACCTTACATTTTTCGCCAGACAAGACAACGGACTTTATAAAAAATTCAACGAGACACATCATCAACGAGCCTATGACATTCCAGAAGTGATTGACTTTCTACAGACTGCTGGGTTAGAATATGTGACAGCGTATGATGCATTTACCACCTCTCCACCATCAAAAGAGAGCGAACGCATCTATATAATTGCAAGAAACGGAGACAATAATAATGAATGATATGATTATACGAGGGATGGCAGCAGAGAATCAGGTTCGTTTCTTTGCCGCTTACACCAAGGAGGTCGTCGAGACCGCACGCACAATTCACAACACAACACCGGTAGCAACTGCTGCATTAGGACGACTGCTTACTGCCGGTTCCATCATGGGAAGTATGTGTAAGAATGATACTGACGTTCTGACATTACAGATTCAATGTTCCGGTCCGATCAAAGGACTAACCGTAACCGCCAATGCAAAAGCTGAGGTCAAGGGCTATGTCAACAATCCCAATGTAGACCTGCCTCTCAGTGCCAAAGGCAAGCTCGATGTAGGAAAGGCATTAGACCTTGGTGTATTAAGCGTCATCAAGGATATCGGAATGAAAGAGCCTTATGTTGGACAGACGAACCTTGTTACAGGGGAGATTGCAGAAGATCTTACTTATTATTTTGCAACAAGTGAACAGATTCCAACTTCCGTTGCTCTGGGTGTATTAGTCGACAGAGATCTGTCGGTCAAACATGCAGGTGGATTCATTATCCAGTTGATGCCATTCGCAACCGAAGAACTGATCACCGACTTGGAGAATCGTTTGAAGGACTTCTCTTCTATTACTTCTCTTATGGATCAGGGTATGACACCGGAAGGTATGATGCACAAGCTTTTTGACGGCTATGATATTGAATTAACCGATTCTATTGTACCACGTTATCAATGCAACTGTTCAAAGGAGCGGACTTACAAAGCAATTGCAAGTATCGGACGCAAGGATATTGAAGAAATGATCGCAGACAACGAGCCAATCGAAGTAGGCTGTCATTTCTGCAACAAGAAGTATATCTTTACCGTGGAAGATCTGCAGAACATGTTAGACGCACAATAATATATCTACAGAGCCTGCTATTGACCGTTTTGGTAGTATTAGAATAACACAAGAAAAAGGATGCTTACGCATCCTTTTTTCGTATGTTGAGATCTTTATGTTATTGTCTTACTATCGTAATTGTATACGTCTGTCTGGCTCCATTCTGCGCCACACCGGTAATATTAATATCCGTCGAGCCGGCTGGATTTAATAGACACTCACCTGTTCCTTCTATTGAAGCACACTTGCTTATTGCCGTTGCTCCAACGTTAACCTTATTCACACTTGCTGGGACAAATACCGTATATGCAAATGTATTATATGAAAAACCTGCCGGTACAGACCCTGTTGCTTCCGCAACTGAAATACCAGACAGATACGGATTCGGATTACCAGTCGCTGCCGGCAGTGCACATGCCGTTGCTGGCATATTATTGTATACCGGTATGTAAAAGATCATCGTATTCGATAATGCTCCAATCGCATTATATGCAGTCCGTGTACTTCTTCCTTCTGAGTATGGAGCCTGTACATTTGTCATATACTGATGCTGATACAGATAAGCTGCATTCGTTGGTGCTACATTGAACTTTTGCAGATACAACGTGTTCTGTCCAATATTAATATAGTTCTTCGCAATATACTGCGCGCCACCTACGATAGACTTATATGGATTCGTCCAAGGTCTTCCATACGTTGTCTCGCCTTTGCTGCCGCCCTTTGCCCAAAGCAAACCCTTTGCAACTGCATTACCACCATCGGAGGCACCAATATTGTAATAATTATAGATACCTTCATATCCCTTATAGGTTCCACTCGTGGCATTCGAACCATTCGTTCCAACTTCCTGCTTGCACCTTGCGGCAAGGAAATACGGATTAGCAGATGCTGCCTTCGCTGCATCCATAAATGCCTGTACATAACTTCCGCTTACTGCTTGTCCACTCGCAGAATCCACAACACTATAATTACCACTCATAAAGGTATTGTTCAAAATACTCTGTACAACTGCAGAACTTTGCGATTCATCATATGCCAATGCCTCAAACTGAAAGATATCGGTATCATTTAAGAAATTACGCGGATCCATGTAATATGCGATCACCTGTGAATTGGCACTATACCAATTCGTTCCGTCCTTAACTGTATATGTATCATTTGCCCAATTATACGCTCCTGCCTCTGTCGACAGATAAGAAAACGGAGCTAAAGACGCAACCCCTGCCGGATAATTACTCTGGATAACATTTCTTCCCACAACGCTCTCATTCGCAACAGCTGCGTTCCAATCCAGATTCGTATTGATCGCAACAAACCGCCAGTTCGGATACGCATTATGCAGTGCCTGAATGGAAGGCTTATAGCTATCCGGAAAGGACGCCAGCATAGTAGCAAAATCCGCATCCGAAACCGGTGTATTCGTATTATCCTCCGGTGCCGCCCCCAGTGTAATATACTCTTTCACTACATATCCGGTCACTGTCCGGCCCTCATACGTGACAGTAATCTTATACCATCCACCCGTCTCTTCTAGCACTGATACCTTCGTTCCTTTCGGGATACGGATTAAAACTGCACTACTTGTACTTGGAGACTGTCTGACATTCAAGGTCGAGGTAACTTTATCATTCACATAACCATCCTGCGGCTGCTGTTCGTTCGGAGTAACCGTTCCACCGGCTTCCACAAATTTGCACTGTATATATCCAGTCTTTTTCTTATTCTTGTATGTCACCTTTACTTTGTACCAATACTTTCCGGATTGTCTGACAATATCTGATACGCTAACCTCTGTCCCCTTCGTGATCTTTGCCACTACTTTAGAGGAAGTCTTCGCTTTCTGTCTTACCTTCGCATAGGAACTTACGCTTTGTTTCACCACAGCGGTCGCCTTGGTATCCGGCTTAATGTACGCTGCACTGACATAGCCCGTTCGCACCGTATCCCCAATCTGTGCCTGACACTTATACCATTTCATACCGCCATTGGTCGCAATTCCTAATATTGTAACGGATTGTTTCTTCTTGAGCTTTCCGTAACTTTTGTATCGGATTCCTGCTTTCTTTCGCATATTCACCTTTGTTCTTACAATTCCCGGATATGCAATCTTAGACGAACATGTCTTCGCAGCCTGTACCTGCGTGGCTGGCATCGGTATACATAACACCCCCATGCAAAGCAGGAAAAATATAATTATTTTTTTGTATTTATCCTTTTGCATCTTAACAACTCCCATCCTTTTCTCATAGTACAACTACTTTACATAATACAATGTTTCTTACAAAATGACAACGCTTATTTTGCATTTGCAATCTGCTCCGCCAAGTCATTCAGATATACCCAGCGATCCATCTTCTCTTCTAACTGCTTCTCTAATTCTTCTTTCTTCTGGGTCAGCTCTGAAAGTTTCGTATAATCACTTGCAGCATCAAGTACCGCTGCATCAATATTGGCAATCTTCTCTTCCAAATCTGCAATATCCGCATCAATCGTATCATACTCCCGCTGCTCCTGATATGTGAATTTCAATTTCTTTTCCCGATTATTCTTCCATGTCTGCCGACTGTCCGTCTTGTCCTTCGCAGGCTCTTTCCCAGCCACAGCTTCCCCGGATACAGATACCGAATCATTAAGTTTCCCGGTTGCAATAGCTTTTTCCAGATAATCTGTGTAACCACCCTCATACTGCGTGATCACTCCATTTCCTTCAAACGCAAAGATCCGATTCACAACCCGGTCCAAAAAATAACGATCATGGGACACCGTGATCACGATTCCCTCAAAATAATCCAGATATTCTTCTAATACTGCCAACGTCGTAATATCCAAATCGTTGGTCGGCTCATCTAAGATCAATACATTCGGTGCTGCCATCAACACTTTCAGTAAATATAACCGTCTCTTCTCTCCACCAGATAACTTTCCAATCGGATTATATTGTGTCTCCGGCCCAAATAGAAATCTTTCACACATCTGTGACGCAGACGTTGTTCCCTTGCTTGTCTTAATGTATTCTGCAACATTCTTCACATAATCAATGACTCGTTCTTCCGGATTCATATCCTCTACCATCTGTGAAAAGTATCCGATCTGAATCGTCTCTCCGATCGTTACACTTCCATTATCCGGCTGCTCTAACCCTAAAATGATCTTAAGCAATGTGGTCTTACCACAACCATTCGGTCCAACAATTCCTATTCTCTCATTTCTAATTGTATAATATGTGAAATCTGAGATTAATGTTCTGCCATCATACGCCTTAGATATATGTTCAAGTTCAATTGTTTTCTTACCAAGCCGGGATGCTAACGAATCCATCTCCACCTGTTTATCCTGCTCCGGCGCTTTCATGTTCTGCATCTGTTCAAACCGCTCTAATCTTGCTTTCTGCTTCGTAGAACGTGCCTGTGCGCCTCGTCTAACCCATTCAATCTCTGTTCGTAATATACTCTGTACCTTACGATAACTTGCCGCCTGCTGATCTAACCGTGCCTGTTTGAGTTCTAAATACCCTGAAAAATTCGCATCATAAGAATATAAACTTCCACGGTCAATCTCCACAATCTTATTGGTCACACGATCCAGAAAATAGCGGTCGTGTGTTACCATGATTAATACCCCTTTGAATTTGCCAAGGTATTCCTCAATCCAACGCACCATACCACTGTCTAAATGGTTCGTCGGCTCGTCTAAGATCAAAATATCGGCTGGTGCAAGTAACGTTCTTGCAAGTGCTACCCGCTTCTTCTCGCCACCGGACAGTGGTGCAATTGCTACATTTTCATCATAGATTCCTAATTTTCGAAGAATTGTCTTTGCCTCTGCTTCGATATTCCAATTGGGATTCGAACTTACCTTATCCTTTGTCACATAACGAAGAATCGTGTCTTGCGGATCAAATTCCGTATTCTGTGCCAAATATGCTATGCTTGCCTGATTATTTTTAATAATATTTCCAGAATCCGGAATTGAAAGCCCTGCAATCATTTTCAAGAAAGTACTCTTACCACATCCATTGACACCGATCACCCCAATCTTATCGCCTTCATTGATTCCTAAGCTGACATCTTGAAGTAATACTTTATCTCCATATACTTTTGTAACATTTTCTATATTCAGTATATTCATATATCCTTGTATGATTAATTAGAAGCTAGTAATCATACTATCCTTTCATTTTTCTATATTTATGGTTTAATACAATTCAGATACTATGGACTTTTGATTTTT
>CACWQE010000070.1 GCA_902762905.1 uncultured Lachnospiraceae bacterium
GGTTTTGACGAGCTTAGTGGGCATAGTGTTACATTGCTTAGCATCCGCTACTGGAGCAATTAAGTGCGAACGGCCCCGGCTTGGAACCAATTTTTCTAGACCGGAGCGTCCGTTTGGCACATCTGTCCGTTACTTACGCTGTGCAAGGGTGAAATTTACTTTGTGTTTTCTTTCTTGAGCTCATTCATACGCATAGCACGTACCTTAAGTGGAAGTCCCCACAAAGTAATGAAACCTTCTGCATCATGGTGATCATACATATCACCGGTTGTGAAGGATGCCAAGGACTCACTGTAGAGTGAGTATGGAGAAGTTGTTCCATTCTTGATAATGTTACCCTTATAAAGACGAAGCTTTACTTCACCGGTTACACACTGTTGTGTCACATCTACGAATGCAGAGATTGCTTCACGAACAGGAGTAAACCATTTACCTTCGTATACGATGCTTGCAAGTTTGCTTCCAAGATCTTTCTTAAGAGCAATGGTATCACGGTCAAGTACAAGCTCTTCCAACTGCTGGTGTGCTTCCATAAGGATAGTTCCACCTGGAGTCTCGTATACACCACGGCTCTTCATACCAACTACACGGTTCTCTACGATATCAACAATACCGATACCATGTTTTCCACCGATTGTGTTTAACTCACGGATGATATCAGCAACTTTCATCTTCTTGCCATTCAATGCAACTGGCATTCCCTTTTCAAATGAGATAGATAATTCAACATCCTCATCTGGTGCTTTCTCAGGTGTAACACCAAGAACAAGCATATGATCGTAATTAGGTGCCTGAGAAGGATCTTCTAACTCTAACCCTTCATGGCTGATATGCCAGATATTTCTGTCACGGCTATATGACTGATCAGTTCCAAATGGAAGATCAATGCCATGAGCCTTACAATATTCAATCTCTGCTTCACGGGAATCCATCTGCCATCTGTCATCACGCCATGGAGCAATTACCTTGATATCTGGGGCTAATGCTTTGATTCCAAGTTCAAAACGGATCTGGTCATTACCCTTACCAGTTGCACCGTGACAGATTGCAACGGCATTCTCTTTTCGTGCAATTTCAACCAGCTTTGCAGCGATGGTTGGTCTTGCCATTGCAGTTCCCATAAGGTATTTATGTTCGTAGACAGCACCTGCCTGTACACAAGGCATAATGTAGTTCTCACAAAGATCATCAACTACATCTTCAATGTAGAGCTTAGCCGCACCGGAAAGCTTTGCACGTTCCTCTAATCCATCGAGCTCTTCGCCCTGACCACAGTCGATACAACAGCATACAACTTCGTAGCCGTATGTCTCTTTTAACCATGGAATAACAGCAGTTGTGTCAAGTCCGCCTGAATAGGCTAAAATAACTTTGTCCATCTTTTTATCCTCTTTTCTTTTGATATTACATCGTGATATACATCTGATGTGAATAAATATACATATCAAGCTCTATAATAACGTAAATCCTATGAAATGACAAGATTGTTTTCATAGGATTTATGTCTGTTTCTATTCTGCAGTTGAGAATAATGGTAACTCTTCTAAGAAAATGATGTCGGAACGCTTAGCGGCATCTCCTTCGGCTAAGACAGCAGCCTTCGCTACAACATTTGCTCCTGCAGAAGTAACGAGTGCTTCCAATGCATTCAGGGATTCACCAGTCGAGATTACATCATCTAAAATACAAATATTTTTTCCTTTGATCTTAGCGGCGTCGATACCGTCAAGATATAATTTCTGCGTGCCGGAGGTCGTGATGGAATTCACTTCGTGAGATACGACATCCTGCATATAATTCTTTACACTTTTCCGTGCAACAATGAATTCTTTTAATCCAAGCTGTTTGGATACTTCATAGGCTAAGGCAATTCCTTTTGCTTCGGCAGTGACAATGGCATCTACCGGACCGATCTTTTCTGCTAAAGGACCTGCACAGGCAGAGATCAATTCGGTGTCACCAATGATGACAAAACTACCAAATGAAAGGGAGTCATTAATCTTAATAAGCGGCAATTGACGTTTTACACCGCAAACTTCAATATCATAATATTTCATAATACAATCCTTTCTCTTATAATCCAAGTAATCGTGCAACAATACCGGCGATCATTCCAAAGAATGGGTTAGTAATTGCGGTAACAACCATAGTAACACCACCGACAGCTGGGGCACTGGCAAGTGCGGCTGGTGCATCTAATGCAACGGTCTTGAATACACCTAATACGAATAAGAATCCGGCAATAGATGAAGTTGGTACATATTTTGAGATCTTAGGCAGAATACCGGTTAATAAAATGATACCCATAAGGATCATCATAGCAACACCGGCCCAGACCGCATGTGGAGCATTTGCGGTAGCAGAAATAATAGATTCTACCGGAGCACCCCCAAAGAAAGAGGAACCCATATCTGCCAAAGAAGAGATTACGGTCAGCTGGTCAACATTATAATGGGCATCCGGAGCCATGCTGGCTGTGATGGAACCAAATGAAATGTTAGATCCGATATTTAAGCATACCATACCTAAAGCACCCATAAGGATCTTGGCATTGAATGTGAATTTCTGTCGAATGAATTTATCATCGACAACGACAATATTTTCTTTGTCTTTTTCGACAAAGGCGCTAACGATACAAGAAGCAACGACGGAGATCACGATGGTATATACCAATGTGTTTGCGCTGTTTCTTGTTACATAATAGGTAATTAATGCGGCAACTAAAGATACGCCACCGGAAATCTTTTCTTTCTTTACCATATCGATAGCAACTTTTGATAGCATAATACCGACACCGGCCATCATGCCGTTGGCAATATCAGCGCCAATAAAGTCGACAATCTTGGTTAACAGACCAAAGATTCCGATGAGTGCCATTAATACACCACCAAGGAATATCATGGTACAACGCTCCGAACGATCCTTTCCGGCAGTTCCTGCATAAGTGATGGTCTCTGCCTGAAATGAAATAGGAGCAACATTTTGTGTAAATGCATTACCAACGGCACCAACAAAGAATGCCATCGCGGTTGGAATGGATGCAAAGCCAAAGGTCAGTGCCAATAAGCCCTGCGGTAGACCGTTCAGTATAACACCGATAACGGCTAGTAGATCAGTTAGAATTTCTTTCATTTTATCTTTCTCCCTTTTGTATATATTTTTGCCTGCTATAAGAGATGTGGGCTATAGCAAACACACCAAGTATAGCATTACGAAAAATGGTTGTAAAGAAATGCCAATAGAGAAAATAGAGTAGCATTTTCGGGAGTATTTGCCAAAGACAGAGGAAAGGTGAGTGAAAGACAGAAATGGGTTTATAAAATATTTGACGATAACAAATACGCTAAATATAATAAAGAAAGAATCAGAAATAAAAGAATGATCTAAAATTAGGAGGAAATCATGAAAGTCAATACAACCAAATGCATTATTGCAATATTACTTATTATTATCGGATCGGTATCCTTTGCATCTGTGTCTAAGGTTGCATCAAAGCCGGAGAATCATAAGACAACGATTGCGTCATTAGATGATAAGAAAGAGACGGTGTTAGAATTAACTGCAGCAACAACCGCAACGTCTGCGTTGATCACATTACTGCCGGGAGATACCGCTACTCCGATTGCTGAGAAAATGGCAGATTTAAGTACTTATCTGTTGGTTGTGCTGTGTGCTGTCTTTCTGGAAAAATATCTGGTTACGATTACCGGATATGCGGCATTTCGTTATCTGATACCGGCGGCATGTGTTTTGTTTTTGATCAATCTTGCAGTTAATAATGAGACAATCAGAAAATTAGCAAGTAAATTACTGATCTTTGGACTGGCAATCTTTGTTTTGGTTCCTGCCAGTGTGAAGATGTCAGATCTGATCGAGAATACCTACCGGGCACAGATCGAAAGTGCTATGGAAGAAGCAAAAGAGACGCAGGATATCGTAGGAGATGTCAGTGACAGAGAAAGTACAACAGAGGCGGCAAGTGATACACAAAGCGACAGGAAGGAGCAGTCTGCCAACAATGATACAACATCTGACAGTGGAGTCTTTGGATTCTTAGACAAAGCAAAGGATGCAATCTCGAATGCAAAGGACAGCGTAAATGATGCTGTCAGCAATGTTGCTGTCTCATCGGAAGAATTAGTGAAAAAAGTAGAGAACACATTGAACCGCTTTATTGAGGCAGTAGCAGTTATGATCATTACTTCATGTGTGATCCCGATTCTGGTGATGGTGTTCTTTTTCTGGCTGATCAAGATTTTATTAGAAGTAGATGTTGCAAAGAGTAAGGTTGTGAGCGGACTGCTCACATCTAAGGAAGAAAATAAAGAATAAACAGGATAAGTCTGAATGATTATGGTGCGTAAATGACGAACAATAAGATGAATTGAATTCATGTATAGGAGAATAACTTGCATTTTTCTTTTGCGGAAATGTGGAGTACAATGAAATCAATATGGTGTTTATCAAGAATTTCACATATAAGGAGGACAATATAATGGCAAGGAAAGTAGTGTTAGCAGGAGCATGTCGTACAGCAATCGGAACAATGGGAGGAATGTTAAGTTCTATTCCGGCTCCGGATCTTGGAACGATCGTGGTGAAGGAAGCGTTGAAGCGTGCAGGCGTGCAACCGGAACAGGTAGATGAAGTATATATGGGTTGTGTTATCCAGGCAGGATTAGGACAGAATCCGGCAAGACAGGCAGCAGTAAATGCAGGGATTCCGGTAGAGGTTCCGGCAACCACTATTAATGTGCTTTGCGGTTCAGGTCTTCATTGTGTGAATTTGGCAGCGAAGTTGATCGGTGCAGGGGATGCAGACATCATTGTTGCAGGTGGTATGGAGAATATGTCAAGAGCACCTTATCTGGTACAGGATGGTCGTTTCGGATACCGTATGGGTAATGCGCCGATTGAAGATGCCATGATCCGGGATGCACTTACCGATGCTTTTGGTGGATATCATATGGGTATTACCGCAGAGAATATTGCAGAGGATTGGGGACTTACCAGAGAGCAGTTAGATGAGTTTGCCGCATGGAGCCAGCAGAAGGCACAGAAAGCAATCGAAGAGGGCAAGTTCAAGGATGAGATCGTACCGGTTGAGGTGAAACAGAAGAAGCAGACGGTTATCTTTGATACAGATGAAGGTCCAAGAGCCGGTGTTACGAAGGAGAGCATTTCCGGACTGCGTCCTGCATTTAAGAAGGATGGTGTTGTAACGGCTGCCAATTCATCCGGTATTAATGATGCTGCCGCAGCAATCATCGTCATGAGTGAAGAGAAAGCAAAAGAATTAGGTGTTACACCAATGGCTACCTGGATCGGTGGAGAGTTAGCAGGTGTAGAGCCTCGTATTATGGGAATTGGACCGGTAGCTGCAACGCGTAAGGTAATGGAGAAGACCGGATATCAGATCGGAGACTTTGATCTGATCGAGGCAAACGAAGCCTTTGCCGCACAGTCGGTTGCAGTAGGACAGGATCTTGGTTTTGATATGGATAAACTGAATGTAAATGGTGGTGCCATTGCACTTGGACATCCGGTTGGATGTTCCGGAACACGTATTCTCGTTACATTACTTTATGAGATGCAGAAGAGAAATGCACAGAAAGGTCTGGCAACCTTATGTGTAGGCGGTGGAATGGGAGCAGCCGCTATTGTAGAGAAGTATTAAGATATATCAAGACAATATAGATTGCATAGTAGATGCCGGGTGATGTGATGTCATCCGGCATCTTCGTGTTTGGAAATATACTATTTGGTGGATGCATAAAGTGATAAAATATGATATGATGTTTCGTAAACTTAGGAGGTAAGAGAGCTTGAACGAGAATTCGATATATAAGAAGGCATTGATGCTGGCAGTCCCGATGATGATCCAGAATGGGATTACCAATGCAGTCAGCCTTGTGGATAATCTGATGGTGGGAAGTCTCGGTACGGAAAGTATGACCGGAGTTTCTATTGTCAGTCAGTTGCTATTTGTATTTTTCTTAGCCATTTTTGGTGGTTTGTCGGGTCCTGGTATCTATGGAGCACAATATTTCGGAAGGGGTAACAAAGAGGGATACCAGAATGTATTCCGTTTGAAGATGTGGATTGCTGCAGCAATCACACTTGTTGGCATGGTGGCATTTATTGTGGCAGGGAAGTGGATGATCGGTCTGTATCTGCATGGCAATGGTGGAGATATTGATGCACAGGAGACGATGCAGCATGGACTGGATTATCTGCATGTTATGCTGTGGGGACTGATTCCGTTTTCCATTACACAGGTATATGCAGGAAGTCTCAGGGAATTGGGAGAGAGCGTGAAGCCGATGATCGGTGGGATCTGCTCGGTGGTAGTGGATGTTGTATTTAATTATTTGTTGATCTATGGTAAGTGCGGCTTTCCGCGGTTAGAGGTAAAGGGGGCAGCTGTTGCAACCGTACTGGCAAGAATCGTGGAGATGACCGTTGTGGTATCCTGGACGCACATCCGAATTGAAAAATATCCGTTCCTTCAGAATGTGTATCGGACTTTAGTGTTTCCGATGCAGGAGATGTGGATTGTTATACGCAAGGGTCTGCCGATTTTCTTTAATGAGTTTCTGTGGTCAGGCGGAATTGCAGCTCTGACGCAGTGTTATTCCATGAAGGGACTTCAGATTGTAGCTGGCCTTAATATCTCAAATGCAATCTGCAATTTGTTGAATGTAGTATTTGTAGCAATGGGAAATGCAGTCGGTATTCTGATTGGGCAGTATCTGGGAGCGTCCCGCTTTGAGGATGCAAAGAAAGGTTCTCATAAGCTGATGTGGTTTACGGCAGGGCTTTGTGTTATTTTAACAGTGATATTAGTTTCGCTTTCGAGAGTATTTCCAATGTGTTATGATACTACGGAAGAGGTGCGGCAGTTAGGACAATGGTTTATCGTGATCACGGCATTATTCTTCCCGGTACAGGGCTTCCTGAATGTGTTGTATTTCACATTACGTTCCGGCGGTAAGACAATGATCACATTCTTATTTGACAGTGTGTTTACCTGGGTGGTAGCGGTAAGTCTGGCATTTGTTCTGTGCAAGTATACAGCACTTCCGATATTGGTGGTTTATACGATCATTCAGGCGGCGGATTTCATTAAGGTATCAGTAGGCTATGTGCTTGTGCGGAAGGGAATCTGGATTACCAATCTGGTAGAATGATAGAAACAGAGGTAGGTTTAACAGAGTTTTAACAAAAACAGTTTTGACATATGGATGGACGAGTGTTATACTCCAACCGTATGTTAAGACAGATGGAGGTGATTTTTATGGATAGTTGTGATAGTCACGGGCGAAGTAACTGGTACGACGTATCGGATATGACTGGTTTTCGGATGATTGGATCCGTGTGGCTGCAACCATCCGTAAGAATTGCTGTGCAATAGATGAGGATAATTACAGACCGTATGAAGTAGGATCAAGAGAAGTTTTGATCCTGTAATTATCAGGTAAGATGAATAGAATGTCATGTCATAGATACACCGTATTAGAATCTGAGTCCATGTAAGAGAGTACCCCGTGGATTTAGGCGGTGTATTTTGCTTTATAGGAAAGTTTGTCCTATAAAGCAAAAACGCTGCGCTAAGTATGCGCACCTTGCGGAGAGGAAGATAATTGCTTCGCAATTCCGCTCGGGCGCAAAAGAGTCGCAAGCGACTCTTTGTTTCACACTTTTTTGCAGAAAGGACGAGACATGGCAAAAGAAATATTAAGAGAAAATCAGTATGTAGAAGAATTAATTGCAATCATCCGAAGTGGCTTACCGGAAAAAGAGCTGCTTGATCGAATTTCCGATTATCATGATAATGATATTGCTGAGGCAATTACACAGATTAAGCCGGAAGAACGGAAGCGCCTGTATCCGATTCTTGGTGTAGAGCGGGTGGCGGACATCTTTTCTTATATAGAAGATGCAGAAGTTTATTTTAATGAACTGCCAATTGAGAAGGTGGCAAGGGTTGTATCGGAGATGGAGCCGGATGATGCGGTAGATCTGCTGGCTGAGTTGGACGAGAAGAAACGGCAGAAGATTGTTACCATGTTAGATCGGGATGCCATGGATGATGTGAAGTTGATTTTATCCTATGATGAGGATGAGATCGGTAGTTGTATGACGACGAATTATATTGTCATTCACAATACGCTTACCATCCGTCAGGCAATGCGCGAATTGGTAGTGCAGGCAGGAGAAAATGATAACATCCAGACAATCTATGTGGTAGATGATAAAGATGCATTTTATGGAGCAATTGATCTGAAAAATCTGATCATAGCAAGAGAGTACGAGAATCTGGAAGATCTGGTCAGCCGGTCTTATCCGTATGTGTTAGATCATGAACAGATCAGTGATTGTATTGAACAGATCAAGGATTATGCAGAGGATTCTATTCCGGTCTTACGGGATGATGGACATATTGTGGGAATTATTACCGCACAGGACATCGTAGAAGTTGTCGATGATGAGATGGGCGAGGATTACGCGAAGTTAGCCGGTTTGACGGCAGAGGAAGATCTCAATGAGACAACGATAGACAGTATGAAAAAACGTCTGCCGTGGCTGATTATTTTACTGTTTCTTGGCATGGGTGTATCGAGTGTAGTCGGTGCATTTGAGACCGTTGTTGCCATTATCCCGATTGTAATGTGCTTCCAATCCTTGATCTTAGATATGGCAGGTAATGTCGGAACTCAGTCGCTTGCGGTAACAATCCGTGTTCTGATGGATGAGAATCTGTCGACGAAGCAGAAGGTAACATTAGTAATTAAGGAAATGCGTGTCGGTCTGCTGAATGGATTGTTTCTTGGAATTATGGCATTGCTATTCATTGGATTGTATGTATATTTTTTCAAACATTATGCACTTGGCACTGCATTTATGGTATCCGGATGCGTGGGCGTGTCTTTGGTTGGAGCAATGGTGGTATCAAGCTTAGTGGGAACACTGATACCAATCTTTTTCAAGAAGATTCACGTAGATCCGGCTGTTGCATCCGGTCCGTTGATCACCACGATCAACGATTTAGTAGCCATTGTTGTCTATTATGGTCTGGTGTGGATCGTGTTGATTGAATTATTCCCGATTGCAGGCTGATCATCTGGCAGTATTTACATTCTTATGATATTATAAATGTATGTGTGCATTCTTAAAGAAAATGTTTGTACAGAAGAATATCTTAGGATGGAGAGAAGTATGTAGCATGAGTCGAATGAAGAATTTTATAAAAAAAGAGACGGTATTGTCGATTGCAATATTATTGGCAGTAATTTCTGCATTTCTAGTATTGCCGGATCGTCAATATCTGGATTATATTGATTTCCGGACACTTGGTATTTTGTTTAGCTTGATGGCTGTAGTGGCGGGATTGAGACAACTTGGTCTGTTTGATTGGTTTGCAGGAAGATTATTACAGAGAGTGCGTGGAATCGGAGCAATCGCAACAGTACTTATTTTGCTTTGCTTTTTTTCATCCATGCTGATCACAAACGATGTGTCTTTGATCACATTTGTGCCGTTTACGATTGTATTAGCACATAAGATGCCAACAATTATTACAGAAAATTGGCTGTTGCGTATCGTGGTAATGCAGACAATTGCAGCAAACCTTGGGAGTATGTTGACGCCGATTGGTAATCCGCAGAATTTGTATCTGTATGGAAAGACAGAGATGAGTGTGGCAGATTTTATTAAGTTGATGCTACCATACACAGTTGTTGCATTGGTGCTTCTTCTTGGGTGGATCAGTGTATGTGCTTGGAAAGATAGAAGACAAACGGTAGTTGATACGGATGATAGAAGGGAAAATCAGAGCAACAAATTAAATGCAGTTAAAAATAATACAGAATGCGAACAGAGAATGGAGTATGATATACAGAATGTTCAACTGAATTGGAAGCTGACCGGCTATCTGATGTTGTTTATATTTAGCCTGTTGGTTGTTGCCAGAATTGTTCCGTATGGCATTCTGGTTGGAGCAGTTTTGTTCTATATTATGTTGTGTGATCGTAAGATACTGGGAGAGGTGGATTATTCCTTACTTGCGACTTTTGTAGCTTTGTTTATTTTTATCGGCAATATGGGAAGAATTGGCATCTTTCATGACTGGCTGCAACACATCATTACAGGACGTGAAGAGATTACGTCCGTGTTGGCAAGTCAGGTGATGAGTAATGTGCCAGCGGCGATTCTGCTGTCCGGCTTCACAGAGAATATTCAGGCTTTGATCATCGGAACAAACCTCGGAGGTCTTGGAACACTGATCGCATCCATGGCGAGTTTAATCAGTTTCAAATATATTGCGAAAGAGAATGCTACACTTCGTGGAAGATATTTTCTGTCTTTTACGATTGCAAATGTGGTATTTCTGGTTGTAATGCTCATGTTTAACTTAAGGTAAGAGGAATAATATGTTATACTCTATCAAGAGTAGATTTGGAAGAAAAGGAGACAATAGTATGAAGAGTACGTTAATTAAGGATACGACCAAGTCTGAACGAATTGAATTGATCAAGCAGTGGGAAGAGGAAGAAGGCTGTGAGAATTCGGGCATGGATCTGATGGAGTATTTCAGGGATTATATTGATGGAAAGAAAGAGATTGCGGAGGTAAATGCTGCATTTCGTACGAATTATGTGGCAGAATCACCGGATATCAAGCCGAGTAATCCATGTGGAATGGGTAATCGGAGATTTTAATCGTATATAATCGTTTGCCCTACGGGTAAGTGAGTGGTTATCAGGAGGTGTAGGATATGTGTACAGCAGCAACTTATCAGACAAAGGATTTCTACTTTGGAAGAACATTGGATTATGAATTTTCCTATGGAGATGAAGTGACCATTATGCCGCGTAATTATGAGATTGCATTTCGGCATATGGGTGTGGTGAAGTCGCATTATGCGATAATCGGTATGGCATATGTGACAGACGATTACCCACTTTATTATGATGCGATCAACGAAAAGGGTGTCGGCATGGCAGGTCTTAATTTCGTGGGGAATGCAGCGTATGCGGAAGTGGTGGATAATAAGGACAATGTTGCCCAGTTTGAATTCATTCCATGGATCTTATCGCAATGTGCAAGTGTGAAGGAGGCAAGAGCGCTACTTGCCAAGATGAATCTGGTCGGTACGCCTTATAATGAGCAGTTGCCGGCAGCACAGCTTCATTGGATGATAGCGGATGCAAAGGAATGTATAGTGGTAGAGAGCATGGCAGACGGCGTGCATATTCATGATAATCCGGTAGGGGTCATGACGAATAATCCCCCGTTTGACATGCAGATGTTTCTACTTAATCAGTATATGGGATTGTCGGAGAAACAGCCGGAGAATCATTTTTCAAAAGAATTGCCATTACAGACTTATAGCAGGGGAATGGGAGCAATCGGGCTTCCGGGTGATCTGTCTTCTACCTCTAGATTTGCGAAGGTTGCCTATACAAGAATGCATGCAGTATCGGAGAATTCAGAGGAAGCAAGTGTCAGTCAGTTCTTTCATATATTAGGTTCGGTAGATCAACAGAGAGGCTGCTGTGAGGTCAGTGAAGGAAAATACGAGATTACAATCTATACGTCCTGCTGTAATGCAACAAAAGGAATCTATTATTATACATCTTATGATAACCACCAGATTACAGGAGTAGATATGCACCGGGAGAATCTGGATGGAAATGCTATTGTGAGGTATCCTCTTCGGAAAGAGGAACAGATTGCATGGGCCAATTAAATATATTGCCCTTGCACAGCGTAAGTTAGGACGGACGCGCATGTCAGGAGTATATGAGCCCGGCTTTAGGCGGTGTCATATTGCAGCAGGCACACTTGCGTTACGGGCTCGCACGCAACAGACACTAATGCTCCTTATAATAAGCGAACTCACATAAAAGCGGATAT